>DAINCG010000419.1:0-4003 GCA_036732525.1 Pseudomonadota bacterium
GTCCGGCAACTGGAACAGGGTGTCGGCCATCTTCACGCCGACCGGCAGCGCCTTCTGGGCCGACTTGCGGCCGTGGGAGAAGAACTCCGCCATCTCAAGCGTGCTCTCCGGCCCGCGCGCGCTGAAGCCCACCATCTTGAAGAGGTCGATCGGCGCCTCCCCGGCGCGCAGCCGGTAGGAGGGCTGCACCGTCGCATGGCCGAAGCGGTATGCGGCGACCGAGAACTCGGCCGGCATGATCGGCGCCAGCGGCCCGAACGGATCGTGCTCCAGCACATGCTTGATCACCTTCGGGTCGACGAAGGCCGGCAGGAACTCGTTGAGCACCAGCCACTGGTAGTGCAGGCGGATGAACCGGCGCACCGTCTCGAAGTCGACCAGATGGGCCGGCAGCATGTCCTGCCAGACCTCCCGCCGGATGCCCATCTCGGCGCAGGCCTTGACGTCGGCATGGCCCTTGTCGCCCGCCTCGGCCTTGCTCATCAGGATGTTGTGCAGCGCGATGAAGGCGCCCTGGATCTGGCTGACGATGATGTTCTCGTCATTGCGCGGATCGCCGATCAGCGCGCGGCCCTTGCAGTTTCGCGGCAGGTCGTAGGGATTGTCCTCGCGCCCGAACAGCATGAAGCCTTCGTGGTCGGGCGAGTAGAGGTGCGGCGTCGCATCCGGCCCGTCGCCATAGACGCAGTCCAGGTCCAGGTTCGGCGTGCGCACGTTGCGGATCGCGCGCGGGTCGATGCGCGTGCCGATGGCGCTCGCCGCATCCAGGGTGATGTCATGGTCGATGAATTGACCGAAGAAGGTCATGCCGGCGTCGGCCGGTCCGTCCTCCACCTTCTTCGTCCGCATGGTCTCGACCAGCGCGTCGAAGGCGTCAACGATCGTTTTCTTGGAAAGATTGCCCGTGATCGGGTTCGCCTTGAACAGGTACCCGAACGTCTGCGGGAACACGTCGGCGTCGTTCAGCGCCTTGTGCTCCAGACACTCCTTCAGCAGTTGCTCGTAACGCGAAAGCCCGTGGCTCGAACCAGTCATCTTTGCCCCCTCCCGCGCGTCTTGCGGGGTTCCGGTTGTCCGCCGTTCCCGACGCGGGAGGTGGGGCCTCGTATGGTTAACGAAAAATGAATTTTTCGAGAGTGGGACGCGAGCGGAAGTCAGCGCGTCTTGGGCATCTCGACGCCGGCCCAGTTTCCGAGCGTCTTGAGCAGCGCCGTGATGTCCACGTCGCGCCCCTGTTCCCACATGGACTGCATGTAGAGCGTGCGCAGCGCCGTGCCGAGCCACATCGGACTTTCGAAGCTCTCCGCCTCGCGCCGCCAGAGCTCCAGGTCCTTCTCGATGATGTAGTTCGCGCCGCCGAAGTCGAAGGCGCCCGTGAGCACATGGTTCGGGATGACCCACTCCGTCGCCGTGTTGCGGCCGGAGGAGGCGTTGATCACCTCCAGCATCTGCTCGGCGTCGAGCCCGGCCTTCAAGCCCAGCGTCAGCGCTTCCATCGCGACGGCGACGTTGCCGAAGAAGATGATGTTGTTGACGAGCTTCATCACCTGCGCGGCGCCCGGCTTGTCGCCAAGATAGACGACCTTGCTGGCGATCGCGTCGAAGGTCGCCGCTAGAGAGTCGAAGGTCGCCCGGTCGCCCGAGCACATGACGCCGAGCGTGCCGGCCTCGGCGCCCGGCGGACCGCCGGAGATCGGCGCGTCGAGATAGGCCTTGCCGGCCGCCTTCAGCTTCTCCGCGACCTCGCGCGAATAGGCGCTGCCGGTCGTGCCCATGTTGACGAACGCCTTGGCGCGGGAGCCCGCGATGACGCCGTCCTCGCCGAGGGCGACCGCTTCCGCCGCCTTCAGGTTCGGCAGGCAGGCGAGCACGATGTCCGCTTCGTCCGCCGCCGCCTTTGCGGTCGGCGCGATCGCGGCGCCGCGCTGGGCGACGATCTGCGCCCGGTTCTCGTCGAGGTCCGAGACCACGAGGTCGATGCCGGCGTTCGCAATGTTCACGGCCATGGGGCGCCCCATGGCGCCTAGGCCGATATAGCCGATGCGCATGTCAGGTCCCCTTCGTCAGCGCGTTTTCGGAATCTGGACGCCGGCGAGCTTCTCCAGCGTCTGGGCGAGGGCGGTCATGTCCTTGTCCCGGCCCATTTCGGCGATCGACTGCATGAACATCGTGCGAATCGCCGTGCCGAGCCACATCGGCGTCTCGTAGTGCTCCGCCTCCCGGCGCCAGAGCTCCAGGTCCTTCTCGATGATGTAGTTCGCGCCGCCATAGTCAAAGGTGCGGGTCAGCACGTGGTTCGGGATCTTCGCCTCCGTCGCCGTGTTGCGGCCTGAGGAGGCGATGATCACCTCGATCATCTGCTCCGGGTCGAGGCCCGCCTTGACGCCCAGGGTCAGCGCCTCGAGGGCGACCGAGAGATTGCCGAAGGAGATGATGTTGTTGACGAGCTTCATCGTCTGCGCGGCGCCCGGCTGCTCGCCGATGAAGACGTGCTTGCCGGCGATGACGTCGAGCGCCGGGACGAGCGCGTCGTAGGTCGCCCGGTCGCCGGAGCACATGATGCCGAGCGTGCCGGCCTCCGCGCCCGGCGGCCCGCCGGAGATGGGCGCGTCCAGATAGACCTTGCCGGCCGCCTGCATGGCGACGGCGACCTCGCGCGCATAGGCGCTGCCGGTCGTGCCCATGTTGACGAAGGCCGTCGCCCGGCCGCCGCCGTGGACGCCGTCCGGCCCGAGCGCCACCGCTTCCGCCGCCTTCAGGTTCGGCAGGCAGGCGAGCACGACGTCGGCCTGGTCCGCCGTCTCCTTGGGCGACTTCGCGACGGCGGCGCCGCGCTGGGCGAGGATGCCCGTCCGGGTCTCGTCCGTGTCGCAGACGACGAGGTCGTGGCCCGCCTGGGCGAGATTGACCGCCATCGGACGCCCCATGGCGCCGAGGCCGATGTAACCGATACGCATGAATGATCGCTCCTAAACCGGACGGTCGCCCTTGACGACGACGCGATGGATGGCCCGCTTTTCCTTGGCGGCGTCATAGGGCGTGACGCAGTGCATGGTGCAGCGGTTGTCCCACATCAGCACGTCGTCGACCTGCCACTTGTGCCGGTAGACGTACTTCGGCTGGGTCGCATGCGCCTCCAGGTCGTTCAGCAGCTTCGCGCCTTCGGCGTCGTCCATGCCGGCGACCTTGAAGGAATGGCTGCCGACGTAGATCGCCTTCTTGCCGGTCACGGGATGGGTGCGCGCGATCGGATGCTCGACCGGCGGCGCCGCGGCGATTTCCTCGGCCGTGGCTGGGATCTCGCCAACCTTGCGGCGCGACTCCTCCCAGGAGTGGACGGCCTTCAGCCCGTCGATCCGCTGCTTGGTCGCATCGTCCAGGTCGTCGTAGGCCGCCTGGCAGTTGGCGAAGAGCGTGTCGCCGCCTTCCTTCGCGATCTCCGGCGAGCGCAGCACGGTCGTGAGCGAGGGCGTCGCCACATAGGACTTGTCCGTGTGCCAGACGAGCGTGCCCTTCTCCGGGTGATACCCTAGCGTCGTGCCGTCGTCCTTCACGTTGGAGAAGACCTGGACGTTGGCGTGCTTTTTGTGGTGCGTCCGCTTGTTGATGTGGCCTTCCAACTCGCCGAACCGGCTGGCGAAGGCGAGGTGTTGTTCGTCGGTCAGCGGCTGGCCGCGGAACACCAGGACCTTGTGGTCGAGAAACGCCTGTTCGACGACGGCGAACTGCGCCTCGGTGAGCGGCTTGGAGAGGTCGATATTGCCGACCTCCGCGCCGATCGTCTGGCCGAGTGGTTTGACGGTCGGCAGAGCAGTCGACTGTATGGTCGCCGTATCCGGCATGGCGATTCCTCCTGACGTTATTGCGTTTCCAAGATTGTCGCGCTCCGTCCGGCCGGTTGCCAAGTGCTAGCCGCCGCGCTTCGCCCGGTAGCGCGCCAGCGTCTCTTCGTTCGGCGGATAGAGGCCGGGGAGGCCGGCGCCTTGGCGCACTTCCTCCATGA
>DAINCG010000419.1:4013-4227 GCA_036732525.1 Pseudomonadota bacterium
CATTCCTCCAGGTCTTCCTGGGCCGTTACTTCCGTCGCGACCGTCTCGGCCAGGTCGGCCGGGATGACGACGGCGCCGTCGTCGTCGGCGACAATGACATCGTCCGGCATGACGCAGACGCCGCCGCAGGCGACGACCTCGCCCCATCCGGCAAAGTGCATGGCGGCGACGGCGGGCGGCGCGGCGCGTCCGGCGCACCATGTCGCGAGGCCGG
>DAINCG010000420.1:0-4215 GCA_036732525.1 Pseudomonadota bacterium
AGGCTGAGCCACTTGATCGTTGCGTCGTCGCCGCCCATGCCGACGGTCCCGTCCGCCGGCGCGACGTAGACGTAGAGCGCGCCCGCGACCGCGGCCAGAATGAGCAATCCCGCAATCGTCGCCGGCTTCTTCAACCAGGTCATCGTCGCGCCCCCATCGCCGCAATACTATGCATCGAGGCTCGAGCTGTCAGCTAAGCGCCTTCGCGCACGACAGGGTTCTTCAAGACGCCGATGCCCTCGATCTCGATCTCGCAGACGTCGCCGTGCTTCATGTTTTCGGTGTGACCTTCCGTGCCCATCCAGACGACGTCCCGCGGATAGAGCGTGCAGTACTTCGACATGCGGATCAGGAACTCCGCGACGCCAAAGATCATCTTGTTCGTCGGAAAGGCGATCAGTTCCTCGCCGTTGACGCGGACCCGCGTCGTCAGCTTCTCCAGGTCGACGTCGGTTTCGATCCAGGGGCCCATCGGCGCGAAGGTGTCGGTGTTCTTCGCTCGCCAGAGCGTGCGGTCGCCGCGTTGCCATTCGCGCTCGGAAACGTCGTTGCCGATCGTATAGCCGAGCACGCAGTCGAAGACATTCGCTTCGGTCAGGTTCTTGGCTTCCTTGCCGATCACGACGACGAGTTCGCCTTCGTATTGGATCTGCTCGCCGGCGTCGGCCGGCACGACGATCGGCATGTCGGGTCCGGTGATCGAATTGATCGCCCGGTAGCCGATGTCGGCCGCCGGCGGCAACTTCGGAACCTCGCCGCGCTTGTTGGCCGCGGCCACCACGTGGTCGGCATAGTTGAGGCCGGCGGCGTAGAACGTCCGCGGCATCAGCGGCGCCTGAAGCGTCGTCTCGGCCAGCGCCCGCGTCGTCGTCGTCTTTTCGTAGCCGTCGAACGGGTCGCCCGCGACGTCCGTGATCCGCTCGCCCTCGATGATGCCGTAAGTCTCTTTGCCGTCGACCAGATACCGCGCCCAGCGCATGACCGTTCTCCCCGAATGCGTGTCGCCGACAGCTTGCCGCCTAAGCCGGGGCATTGACCAGAGGCGGCAACCGGCGTTCATTCCTGGGACGACAGGAAGGAACCTCAGTGATGCAGGACTACGCACATATCTCCGTCGCCCCGGCCTCGCGGAATTGCGGCGCATTCATTACGGGCGTCGACCTGAAGCAGCCTCTCGCTGACGCCGAGGTGCAGGAAATCCATGCCGCCCTGATGCGCCATCAGGTCGTCTTCTTCCGCGACCAGGACGTGACGCCGGCCGAACAGGCGGCCTTCGCGAAGCGCTTCGGCCCGCTGCGCCAGGCGCGCCGCGCGGCCTTCGAGACCCGCGAGGACACGCCCGAAGTCTCCGTCATCGTCAACGATCGCGAGCGCCCGCCCTACATCGACCACTACCACGCCGACGGCATGTTCCGGGCGCATCCGGAGTTCGGCTCGGTCCTGAAGGCGGAGCAGCCGCCGGCGATGGGCGGCGATACGATCTTCGTCTCCCTGACCGCCGCCTGGCGCGGCCTGTCAGACACGATGCGGGCGGCGCTCGAGGACAAGATCGGTCTCTATGATTTCATGCGCCTGCACTCCTCGCCGGAGAAGGCGCGGAACTGGGAAGGCCCCGGCCGCGCCGGCATGATCCAGACGCGGGACGAGAATCCGCCGGTCAAGCATCCGCTCGTGCCCGTGCACCCGGTGACCGGCGAGCGCGCGCTCTATTTCTCCGAAAGCTTCACGGCGGCGATCCTCGGCCTCACCAAATATGAGAGCGAGGCGATGCACGCGCTGCTGACGCGGCACTGCGCCAAGCCGGAATTCCAGTACCGCCTGCAGTGGCGGCCGGGCACGATCGCCTTCTGGGACAACCGGGCGAGCCTGCATTACGCGGTCGCCGACTATTGGCCCGACACGCGCATCATGCACCGGCTGACCATCGAGGACGACGCGATCGGCGCGCGCATGGCTGCCGCCGCCGAATAGCGCTTCCATTGGTCTTCGATTCCGCCAAGATTTCCAAGGCGCTTGCCGCCCGACGGCAGGCCATGCCCCAACCGAAAAGGAAAAGTATGTCCAGACAACCCGTTATCGTCGGCGTTTCGGACGCGCCGACGGAGAATCGCGGCCGCGCCCTGCCCGGCGTCCACGTGCTGAACATGCAGCGCGACTGCGCCAACGAGGCGCTCGCCGAAGCGGGCCTGACCATGGCGGACGTCGACGGTCTGGCCGTCGCCGGCATGTGGGGCATGCCGGGCCCGGGCGCCATGCAGCCCAACCTCTTGGCCGAATATCTCGGCATCCGCTTTCCGAAATACCTCGACGGCACGAACGTCGGCGGCTCCGCCTTCGTGCTGCATGCCGGCCACGCCTACGAGATGATCAAGGCCGGCGTCTGCGACACGGTCCTGATCCTTTACGGCTCCATGCAGAAGTCGCAGGCCGCGCGCAGCCTCGGCGGCCGCCCTGCGCTCTTCTCCAACCAGTTCGACATGACGGCGGGCCTGCCTTCGCCCGCCGGCGCCTACGCGATGGCGGCGAACCGGCACTTCCACGACTACGGCTCCAGCCGCGAGACGCTCGCCGAGATCGCGGTCGCGACCCGCGCCTGGGCGACGATGAACCCGGCGGCGGCCTTCCAGGATCCGTTGTCGATGGAAGAGGTTCTGGCGGCGGCGCCGATCGTCGATCCGCTCGGCCGGCTTGACTGCTGCCTCGTCACCGACGGCGGCGGCGCCGTTGTGATGACCACGGAAGAGCGGGCGAAAGACCTGAAGTCGAAGCCCGTCTACATGCTCGGCCACGGCGAGAGCGCCAGCCACTCCAACATCAACTACATGCCGAACATGTCGCGTCTCGAAGTGGCGGAGCATTCCAGCCAGCGCGCCTACGCGATGGCGGGCCGAAAGGCCGCCGACATGGACATGGCGATGATCTACGACAGCTTCACCATTACGGTGCTGCTGACGATGGAGGCGCTCGGCCTCTGCAAGACGGGCGAAGGCAAGGACTTCGTGAAGGGCCAGCGCACCGCGCCCGGCGGCGAATTCCCGATGAACACGAACGGCGGCGGCCTCTCCTACTGCCACCCGGGCATGTACGGCATCTTCCTATTGATCGAGGCGACGCGGCAGCTCCGCGGCGGGCTCGGCCCCCGCCAGGAGCCCAACGTGAAGACCGCCGTCTGCCACGGCACCGGCGGCGTCCTGTCGTCCGGCGCCACCGTCGTTCTTTCCAGCGAACCGAACTGAGGCGCCGACCCATGGCCTATGAGAAACCCGTTCCCGCGATCGACCCGGACAGCGCCCCCTATTGGGAAGGCGCCAAGGAAGGTCGCCTGATGATCCAGCGCTGCAAGAAGACCGGCCAAACCTTTCTGTATAGCCGGCAATTGGTCCCCGGCGTCGACGACAGCCAGGTCGAGTGGATCGAGGCGTCCGGCAAGGGCGAAGTCTACAGCTTCACCGTCGCCCGCCGCCCGGCGGGCCAAGCCTTCGCCGGCGACTGCCCCTACGTCATCGCCAGCGTGACGCTGGCCGAAGGCGCGCGGATCATGTCGAATATCGTCACCGACGATGTCGACGCCGTGAAGATCGGCATGCCGGTCGAGGTCTTCTTCGACGACGTCTCCGAAGACCTGACCATCCCGAAGTTCAAGCCGGCCTGACGGCCGGCCCTTTCCCTCAGACGAAGACGCTCGCCACCATCAGGCAGCCAACGACGCCGACGGCGAAGGCGAGCGTCCTGAGGACCGGGATGCCGAACGCGTAGACGATGGCGTGGGCGACGCGCGCCCAGAAGAAGACCAGCGCGCCCCACGCCGTCATCTCGTTGGTCAGGCCCGCCAGATGGGCCGCGATCACGAGGCCGGCGAACGGCACCAGGTTCTCGGTCAGATTCCGGTGCGCCTGCATCAGGCGTATGCCCCAGGCCGGCTGCGGCAGTTCGCGCGCCGGATAGCTCATCGCCTCGAACAGGCCCCACGCCGATATCCGGCCGAGAATATAGGGGATCCACATCACGAGGCTCAAAACGCAGCTGGCGACCAGATAGACCAGTTCGGGCGTCATCGTTCGTGCTCCTACTCGACGATCAGGGTTTGCGGGCCGGCCAGCAGTTCGGCGACCGCTGGCGGCATGGTGCGGCCGCCTCTGACGGCGGCGAGCGCGTCGGCTTCGGCCGCGAGCACGCCCTCAAGCTTCCGTGCGACAGCGTCGACCTGGTCCTGCG
>DAINCG010000421.1:0-4183 GCA_036732525.1 Pseudomonadota bacterium
GTCATGATCGGCTCGCTCCTGGGCGGCACCGACGAGAGCCCGGGCGAGGTCTTCATCTACCAGGGCCGGTCCTACAAGTCCTATCGCGGCATGGGGTCGGTCGGCGCGATGGCGCGCGGCTCGGCCGACCGCTACTTCCAGCAGGAGGTCAACGACACCCTGAAGCTCGTGCCGGAAGGCGTCGAGGGCCAGGTGCCCTACAAGGGGCCGGTGGCGGGCGTCGTCCACCAGCTCGTCGGCGGCCTGAAGGCGGCGATGGGCTACACGGGCAGCCCGGACATCGCCGCCATGCGGGCCAACGCGGAGTTCGTGCGCATCACCAATGCGGGCCTCCGCGAAAGCCACGTGCACGACATCACCGTGACCCGCGAGGCCCCCAACTACCAGACCGGCCGCTGAGCGGGGCCGGCGAAGCGATGCACGACCGTATCCTGATCGTCGATTTTGGCTCCCAGGTCACCCAGCTGATTGCCCGGCGCGTCCGCGAGGCGGGCGTCTATTGCGAGATCTGGCCCTTCAACAAGACCGACCGGAAGTCCGCCGAAGCCTTCAATCCGAAAGGATTGATCCTGTCAGGGGGGCCGGCCAGCGTCACGGTCGCGACCTCGCCGCAGGCGGACGCGGACCTCTTCGACATGGGCCTGCCGGTGCTCGGCATCTGCTACGGCCAGCAGACCATGGCCGCCCAGCTCGGCGGTAAGGTCGAGGCGAGCGGCAAGCGGGAATTCGGCCGCGCCGTGGTCGAGGTGGCGGCGGCCTCGCCCCTCTTCGCCGGCGTCTGGGCGCCGGGCGAGCGGCATCAGGTCTGGATGAGCCATGGCGACGCGGTGACCGCCCTGCCGCCCGGCTTCCACCCCGTCGCGACGACGCCGAGCGCCCCCTACGCCGCCATCGCCGACGAGGCGCGGCGCTTCTACGGCGTGCAGTTCCACCCGGAGGTCGTCCACACGCCGGACGGCGCCCGGCTGATCGGCAATTTCGTCCGCGACATCGCGGGCTGCGCCGGCGACTGGACCATGGCCGCATTCCGGGAGGAGGAGATCGCCCGCATCCGCGCCAAGGTCGGCGGGACCGGCCGGGTGATCTGCGGCCTCTCCGGCGGCGTCGATTCCTCCGTCGCCGCCGTCCTGATCCACGAGGCGATCGGCGACCGGCTGCAGTGCATCTTCGTCGACACCGGCATGATGCGGCAGGGCGAGGCGGACGAGGTCGTTTCGCTCTTCCGAAGTCACTACAATATTCCGCTGAAACACATTGATGCGGAACGAGAATTCCTGTCCGCTTTAGATGGCGTCTCCGACCCCGAAAAGAAGCGGAAGATCATCGGCGGCCTCTTCATCGAGGTCTTCGAGAAGGCGGCGCAAGAGGTTGGCGGCGCGGAGTTTCTGGCCCAGGGCACGCTCTATCCGGACGTGATTGAATCGGTCTCTTTCGCCGGGGGCCCGAGCGTCACGATCAAGAGCCACCACAATGTCGGCGGCCTGCCGGAACGGATGAACCTGAAGCTGGTCGAGCCCTTGCGGGAGCTCTTCAAGGACGAGGTGCGGGCGCTCGGCCGGGAGCTCGGCCTGCCGGAGCCGTTCGTCGGCCGGCACCCCTTCCCCGGCCCCGGCCTCGCCATCCGCGTGCCGGGCGAGATCACCAAGGCCAAGCTCGACACGCTCCGCCAGGCGGACGCGATCTATCTGGAGGAGATCCGGAACGCCGGCCTCTACGACGCCATCTGGCAGGCCTTCGCCGTACTGCTGCCGGTCTCGACCGTCGGCGTGATGGGCGACGAGCGGACCTACGAATCGGTCCTGGCGCTGCGCGCCGTCACCTCGACCGACGGCATGACGGCCGACTTCTACCCCTTCGACATGGGCTTCCTCGGCCAGACCGCGACCCGCATCATCAACGAGGTCGCCGGCGTCAACCGCGTCGTCTACGACGTGACCTCGAAGCCGCCGGGGACGATCGAGTGGGAGTAGCGCCGGCCGCGTCGGCGAGACTGTAACTTGCAAGTGGCGAAAGCCGGTCGCCGGCGCCATCTTATGCTGCAAGCCGTCCGGCGCCCATGGACGGCGGGAGGACGTAAGATGGCCGTCACGCTCGACTGTTCGTCCGCAAGGTTGTCCAAAGCGACCGACCGTCCGGCTTGGCGCGGCGCCGCCTGAAACCTGGAGGCCGCGCGATGGGCCCGGCGGGACTCTGCATGCGGGACGCCCGTCCGGAGGATGTGGCGCCGCTCGCGCAAATCTGGCTCGACGGCTGGATCGACGCGCATGCAGCATTCCTGCCGCCGGACGTCGTGCGCACACGGGCGCCGGAAAGCCTGTATGGACGCCTCGCGCCCATGGTCCGGAACATCCGGGTGGCGGACTGGAACGCGGCGCCGGCGGGCTTCGCCCTGCTGCTCGACGACGAGATCAACCAGTTCTACCTGGCCGCCGCGCTGCGGGGGACGGGCGCCGCGGCCGTGATGATGGCCGACGCGGTGGCGCGCCTGCAGGAGCGGGGCGTGGGCAAGGCCTGGCTCGCCTGCGCGGTCGGCAATGACCGGGCGGCCCGGTTCTACGAGAAATCGGGCTGGCGGCGCGTCTCCCGGATGACGAAGCCGCTGAAGACGCCGACCGGGCAGTTTCCGGTGGAAGTCTGGCGCTATGAGCGCGATATTCCGGCCGGTCCCTGAGGTCCTTTCGAAGCGCCGGAGTTCCTGCCATGTCCGCCGACCGTCCCGCCGCGACGCCGACCGTGCTGATCGACAACGACCGGGTGCGCGTCACCGAATGGCGCTTCGAACCGGGCGCCGCCACGGGTTGGCATCGTCATGAGATGGACTACATCGTGACGCCGATGACGACCGGCAAGCTGCGGATCGAATCGGCCGACGGCGCGACGGAGGCGCCGCTGGAAGCGGGCAAACCCTACTTCCGCGAAATCGGCGTCGAGCACGACGTGATCAACGCCAACGACTACGTCTTCGTCTTCATCGAAACCGAACTGAAGACGACGGCTTAGGTCACGAGTTCGAGCTTCTTTTCGAAGTAGACCAGGGCGTCCTTCAAGGCGCCCGACCGCTTCACCCGCTCGTTCCCCTTGAACACCAGCCATTCCAACCCGCCGGAGCGGCGCAGCAGCTTGACCACCGTGAAGAGCGGCGCGTCGAAGGTGTGCTTGAACATGGTGAAGCTGGCGTAGCCGTGTTGGAAATCGATGGCGTAGTCGCGCCATTCGCCGCTCATCACCCGCCGACTGTACAGGTTCATCAGGGCGCGTAGTTCGTCGGGTTGGAAGGATACGGGCCTACGCGCCCGGCGGTAGCTTGCGAGATCGACCAGCGTCGTCATGCCGCCTCCTGTCTCGTCACAATTCTTCCATAAACATGTTCGCCTTTGGCGTCGATGCCGTAAACCCCATGTTGTGCGGCATCGGCCCCGCCTATATGGTGCCGGCCGCTGCGAAACCGACCGATTTCGGGACAAGAACCTACGTGGTCGATATTTTCGACGAAGTTGACGAAGACGTCCGCCGCGAGCGCATGCACGCGGCCGCCAAGCGCTATGGACCGCTGATCGGCGGCGGCGTCGCGGTGATCATCGCCGTGGTCGCGGGCGTCACCTTTTATCGCCAGTATCAGGCGGACGCCCGGGCGGAAGCCGGCGCCGCGTTCCTGGCCGCGACGCGCGCGCAGCAGGAGACGCCGTCCGCCGGCCAGTCGGCCTTTGCGCAACTCGCCGAGGCAGGCCCGGCCGGCTACCCCCTGCTCGCGCGGCTGAAGGAAGCCGAGGCGCTGACCCAGAAGGGCGACCGCCAAGGCGCGATCGCGGCGCTCAACGGCGTCGAAGACCTCGACGCGCCGCAGCGCTACAAGGATCTGGCCCGGCTGATGGCCTTGAGCCTCCGCTCCTACGAGGAGCCGCCGGAGACCCTGCTGCCCCTGGTCGAGCCGCTCGCGGCGGCCGGGTCGCCCTGGCGCGTGTTCGCCCAGGAGCAGGCGGCCATGCTCGAGTGGAAGCTCGGCCGCATGGACGCGGCGCGGACGCGGCTCGAGGCGATCAGCGCCGACGCCGAAGCCCCCGTCGGCATTCGCGCCCGTGCGGACGCCGCGCTTTCCGCCATGCCGAAGGGCTAGACCCCGTGCGGACGCTGTCGCTTCTGGCCCCTTTGGCGCTGGCGCTCGTGCTGCAGGGCTGCGGCGAGG
>DAINCG010000422.1:0-1101 GCA_036732525.1 Pseudomonadota bacterium
CAGGCGCCGCCGCTTCCAGCCGGTCGAGCACGCCCAGGATGATGAGCGAGGCGAGCCCCTGGGTGGGCGGCGGCATGTTCAGGACCTTGGCCCCGAAGGCCTGCGTCGCGAGCGGCTCGACCAATCTGGCCCGGTGCCGCTCCAGGTCGGACAGGGCGACGGGGCTGCCGGCCGCCGCCAAATCCTTCGCGATGCTGCGCGCGATGTCGCCACGATAGAAGTCGTCGAGACCGGCGATGGCCAGCCGTTCCAGCGTCTCCGCCAGTCGAGGCATGGTCATGATCGAGCCCGGAGCAGGCGGCGCTCCGCCGTCGGTGAACTGCGCGGCGAAGCCGGGGACGTCGATCAGTTCCGCCAGCTTGTCGCGGACATTCCCGTGCAGATTGCGCGTAACGGGAAAGCCGTTCCGCGCATGCCAGGCCGCGTCCTCCAATAGACGGCCAAGCGGCAAGCGCCCGCCGAGATCATCGGAAATGGCGAGCGCCGCCTGCCAGCCGCTAATCGCGCCGGCCGCCGTCAATGCGGCGAGCGGGCCGCGCCCCGGAATGACGTCAGAGCCGTGGTCCCGATAGAACGCCGGGGTGGCCGCGGCCGCCGCCGCGCCGCAGGCGTCGATGGCGTGGGTCTCATCGCCGTCGTGAATCAGCCAGAAATTGTCGCCGCCGAGCGCGTTCATGTGCGGATAGACGACGGTGATCGTCGCGGCCGCCGCGACCATCGCTTCGACGGCGTTGCCGCCGTCCTGCAGAACCCGCAGGCCGGCCTGGGCGGCGAGCCGGTGCGGCGCGGATACGAGCCCCCGCGCGGAAATCGCTGTCTCGATCATGGGGTCCTTCGCGGCGAGAGGGCGCAAGGTTCGCAGAAAAGCCGAAATCTTCGTCCGGGATCAAGCCTGACAGCGCCTGCGGGCGCGTGTACAAAGACGATCTTTCCCGCAGATGGAATGGACATGTCCGACGAAGCGCCCCCTGCCCATTTGCTGGAGAATCCGCTGGTTGTGATCAACATCGGCCTCGAAGGGTTCAGCCGCGATCTCGCGGACCTCGGCGTCAAGGTCGTGCATGTCGACTGGGCGCCGCCCGCCGGCGGCGACGCCGAACT
>DAINCG010000422.1:1133-4176 GCA_036732525.1 Pseudomonadota bacterium
CCTTCTCTCGAAACTGGGCGTCTGAGACGGACCCGCCCCATGACAGGTCTGCAAGCGGTCATCGAAACCGCCAACCGGGAGACCGTCCGGCGCATGCTCGCCGGCGCGCCCGTGCTGGTCGACGTCGTCCCGGCCGCCGAGGCGATCCCGGGCCTCGCCGATCGCACGATCCTGCATGCCGGCCCGCCGATCGGCTGGGAGCGCATGTGCGGCCCGATGCGCGGGGCCATTTGCGGCATCGCGGTCTTCGAAGGCTGGGCGGAAGACCTGGCGGCGGCCGAGGCGATCGCCGCCGAGGGCGGCTTCGCCTTTCGGCCGAACCACGAATTCGATGCGGTCGGGCCGATGACCGGCATGACGACCCGCTCCCAGCCCGTGATGGTCGTCGAGAACCGGGCCTTCGGCAATCGCGCCTACTGCGCGATCAACGAAGGCCTCGGCAAGGTGATGCGCTTTGGCGGCAATGACGCCGAGGTGCTCGATCGGTTGGCTTGGCTGCGCGACGGCTTCGCGCCGCTTCTCGGGGCCGCGCTCCGGCGCTCCGGCGGAATCGAGCTCAGTCCGCTGATCGCGCGCGGGCTGACGATGGGCGACGAGATGCACCAGCGCAACGTCGCCTGCTCCAGCCTGTTCCTCCGCGCGATCGCGCCGCACCTGGCTGCGGTCGCGGCGGACGCCGCTGCGTTGGAGCGCGCCTTCGCCTTTATCGGCGGCAACGACCAATTCTTCCTGAACATCGCCATGGCGACCGGCAAGGCGGTCACCGATCCGGCCAATGGCGTCGAAAGTTCGACCGTCGTGACGGCCATGTCCCGCAACGGCACGGATTTCGGCATTCAGATCAGCGGCCTCGGCCGGCAATGGTTCACCGCGCCCGTCGAGATGCCGGCTGGGCTCTATTTCCCGGGCTACACCGAAGCCGACGCCAATCCGGACATGGGCGATTCCGCGATCGTGGAGACGATCGGCCTTGGCGGGTTCGCCATGGGCGCGGCGCCCGCTGTGGCGGGCTTCATCGGGGCGGGCGCGCCCTCGGGCGCCGGCGGCTACACCGCTTCGATGCGGGAGATTACCGTCGACGAGAATCCGAACTGGACCATACCGTCGATGGATTATGCCGGCGTTCCGACCGGCATCGATATTCGGCTCGTCGTCGACGCCAACATTGCGCCGACGATCAACACCGGCATCGCGCATCGCGAGCCCGGCGTGGGTCAGGTCGGGGCCGGCATCGCCAAGGCGCCGATGGCGTGCTTCAGGAAGGCGCTGGTCGCCTTCGCGACGCAGGCGGGCGTGACATGACAGTGCTGATCAATCGCATCCGCCTTGGCGCCTACGCCGATTCCGTGGCGCTGATGCGGCTTTCGGCTGAGATCGCCCGCCTGGAGGGGATCGAGGAAGCGGCGGTCATGATCGGCACGCCCGCCAACAAGGAGATTCTAGCCGCCGCCGCTCTCTTGAACGACGACGGGGCGCGGGCGACGGCCGGCGACATGATCGTCGCCATACGCGCAGCGGCGCCGGATCTGGCCGAAGCGGCCCTCGCCACGGCTGAAGCGCGCCTCGGCGTAAGCGTTCCCGGCGTGAGCGGCGCAGGCGCCGCGGGCGCTGTCTGGAGACCGAAGACCCTGCGCGCCGCTGCGGCGGCTGCGCCGGACGCCACCCTTGCGCTGATCTCGACGCCCGGAGATTTCGCGGCGGCCGAAGCGCGGAAGGCCGTGCGGCGCGGCTTGAACGCCATGGTCTTCAGCGACAATGTATCGATCGAGGCGGAACGCGCATTGAAGCTGGAGGCGCGCGACCGCGGTGTCATCGTCATGGGCCCCGACTGCGGCACGGCCATCCTGCACGGGATTCCGCTTGGCTTCGCCAATGTCGTGCCGCGCGGCGCGATCGGCGTGATCGGGGCTTCGGGCACCGGCATGCAGGAGGTGACCAGCTTGATCGCCCGCTATGGCGGCGGGGTCTCCCATGCGATCGGCGTCGGCGGCCGTGACCTGTCCGAGGCGGTCGGCGGCGTCTCGACCCTGACGGCGTTGGATCTCCTGGACGCCGACCCTGCGACCGAGCACGTCATTCTGATTTCGAAGCCGCCATCGGCCGACGTCTCCCGCCGTGTCCTCGACCGAGTGGCGCGCAGTCCGAAGCGCTTCACGATCTGCTTTCTCGGCGCCGGGCCGTTGACGCCGCCGGCCAACGCCCGGATGGCGTCGACGCTCAAGTCGGCGGCGCGGGCGGCGCTCGGCCTCGCCGATGACGAGGAAGGCGAAGCGGCGCCGATCGCCGCGCGGCCAGGCCGGATCGCCGGCCTGTTCAGCGGCGGCACGCTTGCAGCGGAAGCCCAACTGATCCTCTTGGGCGCGGGCCGCCGGGTCGCATCCAATGCGCCTGTCCCGGGGGCATGCCTCCTTGGAGGCGCGACGGACGCGGATCAGGTCGTCGATCTTGGCGCCGACGAGTTTACCCGCGGCCGGCCGCATCCGATGATCGAGCCCGCCATCCGTGCGCCGTTGCTCGCCGAAGCATGCGCCGATCCCGGCGTCGGCGTCGTCTTGGCCGACATCGTTCTCGGCTACGGCGCCCATCACGATCCGGCCGGCGCGTTCGTGGCGGCGCTCAACCTGTCCGGCGACGCGCGGCCGCTCGTCGTGGCGTCCGTGACAGGGACGGACGCCGACCCGCAGGGTCGGTCCCGGCAGATCGAAACGCTGACCGCGGCCGGCGTCGTCGTCGCGCCAACGAATGTGGACGCGGCGAAATGGGCCGCGCGGCCGCCTGGGTGACCGCCCCGGGCCGGGGCCTCGTCGAAACGGCGGGCGTGCGGGCGGCGGAGACCTTGCGGCATGGCCGGCGCGGGCGGGTCGTCGCCGCGTTCCGGCGGAGCGCCTATCTCGCATTCGCGGAGACCGGAGAGGCGCTGGTCTCGCTCGGCGCTGCCGATTTCCCGAAGGGCCCGATCAACGTCTCCACGACGCTTACGGCTTTCGATGCGATCGCGCCGGGTATGCCTGCGCTTGGCGACGGCGCATGCATCCGGCTTGGC
>DAINCG010000423.1:0-4173 GCA_036732525.1 Pseudomonadota bacterium
CGAAGAGATGCACCGCGATCAGCGGCACGATCAGGCCGTTCTCCTGCCCCAGCGTCACGATGACCGGCGCGAGCAGCGCGGAGACGACGATGTAGTTCGCCGTCGTCGGCAGGCCCATGCCCAGGATCAGCGACAGGACGGCGGTCAGGAACAGGATGGCGAGCAGGTTGCCGCCCGACAGCACCTCGACCACGTCCGCCAGCGCCGAGCCGACGCCGGTCTGCGAGACGGCGCCGACGATGATGCCGGCGGTCGCCGTCGCGATGCCGATGCCGATCATGTTGCGGGCGCCGGAAATCAGGCCCTCGATCAGCTCGCGGAAGCCGCGCCGCGTCTCGGCAGCCATTTCGCCCTGCTTGCGGAAGAAGGCGAACAGCGGGCGCTGCGTCACCAGGATGAAGATCATGAAGGCGGAGGCCCAGAAGGCGGAGAGGCCCGGCGACAGCCGGTCGACCATCAGCGCCCAGACCAGCACGACGACGGGCAGGATGAAGTGCAGGCCGGACTTCACCGTCGGTCCCGGCAGCGGCAGGGTCGCCACCGGCGCGTTCGGGTCGTCCATCTTCGGCTCGGGATAGCGGGAGCCGAAGGCGACCAGCGCCACGTAGACGGCGGTCAGCAGCACGAAGACGACGAAGCCGGCGGCGTCGCCGAAGGCCGGCTTGATCCAGCCCATGGCATAGTAGACCGCGACGCTGACCACGCAGAGCAGCAGCACGCCGAAGACGAAGCCGACCAGCCGGCGCAGCAGCGGACCCGGCGTGTAGGCGCGGGGCAGGCCTTCCATGCCGGCCTTCGACGCTTCCAGGTGAACGATGTAGACGAGCGCGATGTAGGAGATCAGCGCCGGCAGGAAGGCGTGGGTGACGACGTCGAAATAGGGGATGCCCACATATTCGACCATCAGGAAGGCGGCGGCGCCCATGACGGGCGGCATGATCTGGCCGTTGACGGAGGACGCGACTTCGACCGCGCCCGCCTTCTCGGAGGAGAAGCCGACCTTCTTCATCAGCGGAATGGTGAAGGTGCCGGTCGTGACCACGTTGGCGATCGAGGAGCCGGAGATCAGGCCGGTCATCGCGGACGACACCACGGCCGCCTTCGCCGGACCGCCCTTCAGATGCCCCATCAGCGAGAAGGCGACCTGGATGAAGTAATTGCCGGCGCCCGCCTTATCCAGAAGCGCGCCGAACAGCACGAACAGGAACACGAAGGACGTCGAGACGCCGAGCGCGATGCCGAAGACGCCCTCCGTCGTGATCCAGTGATGGTTGATGATCTCGCGGAGATTGTTGCCCTTGTGGGCGATGATCTCCGGCATGTACGGCCCGAGCACGGTGTAGACCAGGAACACCGACGCCACGAGCACCAGCGCCGGGCCGAGCGCGCGGCGCGTCGCTTCCAGCAGGATCAGAAGCCCCGCGACCGAGACGATGAAATCGAGGAAGACGGGCTGGCCGACCCGCTCCGCCAGATCGCGGTAGAACAGGAAAAGATATGCGGCGCAGAAGCCGCCGGCCGCGGCGAGAAGCCATTCGTGGATGCCGACCTTGTAGGAGTGGCTCGGCAGGGTCCAGGCCGGGAAAATGTCGCCCGCCGAGAGCGCGAGCAGGCCGCCCAGGATCAGCGGGACGGCGACGCCAAGTATGCGTTGGAACGGCGTGTTCTCGGGCGGAAAGGCCAGGAAGGCCAGCACGACGGCGAAGGCCAGGTGAATGGAGCGGGCTTCAGTGTCGTTGAAGACGCCGATGTTCAGTGTGAACGGCAACGGCGACGCGAACCAGAGTTGGAAGAGCGCCCAGACTAGCGCGATGCCGGAGATCAGCTTGTCGATGCCGGGTCCCGCCTGACGTCCGCCGGTGTCGGCGGAGGCGACCATCGCATCGATTTCCGCCTGACTGAGGCCGCCCTGGCCGCCGGACCCTGCGTTCGCCCCCGGATTCACATTGTCGGCCATTCGCGCCGCCCCCCACACTCAAGGATCAGCGCTCGGTCCGGGTCGTCTTGCAAATGGCGGCCAGGCGACGAGCGCCGTAGAAAGGAAATCCGACGCGGCGGGCTCCCGACCACGGAGCCCGCCGCGCGGCGGCCGCTACATCCAGCCGCGTTCCTTGTAGTACTTGGCCGCGCCGTCATGCAGCGGGGCCGACAGGCCGTCCTTGATCATCTCTTCTTCCTTCAGGTTCGCGAAGGCCGGGTGCAGCTTCTTGAACCGGTCGAAGTTGTCGAAGACCGCCTTGACCACCTGGTAGATCGTATCTTCTGGCACATCGGAAGAGGAGACGAACGTCGCCTTCACCCCGAAGGTCGTGATGTCTTCGTCCGTGCCCTTGTACATGCCGCCGGGGATCGTCGCCTTGGCGTAGTAGGGGTTTTCGGAAACCAGCTTCTCGATCGCCGGGCCATCGACCGCGACGATATTGGCTTCGGTCGTCGTGGTGGCTTCCTGGATCGAGCCGGCCGGGTGGCCGACGGTGAAGACCATGGCGTCGATCTTGTTGTCGCCGAGGGCGCCGGCCTGCTCGGCCGACTTCAACTCGGACGCCAGCGCGAAGTCGTCGACGGACCAGCCTTTGGCGTTGAGCACCACGTCCATCGTCGCCCGCTGGCCGGAGCCCGGGTTGCCGATGTTGACGCGCTTGCCCTTCAGGTCGTCGAAATTCTTGATGCCGGCGTCGCTCCGCGCGACCACCGTGAACGGCTCGCCGTGCACGGAAAAGACCGCGCGCAGCTTGTCGTACTTGTCGCCTTCGAACTTCGACGTGCCGTTATAGGCGTGGAACTGCCAGTCGGACTGGGCGACGCCCATCTGCCGGTCGCCGTTCTTGATGGCGTTGATGTTGTCGATCGAACCGCCGGTCGAAGGCGCCGTGCACTTGATGTTGTGCTCGGCCGAGCCGCGGTTGACCAGTCGGCAGATCGACTGGCCGACGACGTAGTACACGCCCGTCTGCCCGCCCGTGCCGATGGTGATGAAGGTTTCGTCCGCGGATGCGGAGCCGGCGAAGCCCGTTGTCGTCATGGCGAGCGCGACCGCGCCCGCGACCAAGCCGATACGTTTCAATGCTGCCTCCCATGGAGTGGTTAACCTGAGCCTAAGCTGCGCGAGAACGGCCGGAAAGGCAAGGAAACCGGCCGCTTAAAATTCTAAGCGCCAATTTCGCGAACATCTACCGATACTTTCACGCTATGGTCGCCGCCGCCCAGCACCATCCCGTTGATCGGGCTGACGTCGCCATAATCCCGTCCCCAGGCGAGCGTGATGTGCTCCGGGCCGGGCAGAAGATCGTTCGTGGGGTCCAGGTCGACCCAGCCGTAGCCGGGCGTCCAGACCGAGACCCAGGCATGGGAGGCGTCGGCGCCGACCAGCTTCTCCTTGCCTTCCGGCGGATGGGTCTGCAGGTAGCCGCTGACGTAGCGGGCGGGCAGGTTGAGCGCGCGCAGGCAGGCGATCTGCAGGTGCGCGAAGTCCTGACAGACGCCGCGCCGCTCCTCGAAAACGGTGTCGACCGGGGTGTAGACGTCCGTGACGCCGCCCTGATAGGCGAAGTCGGCATTGATCCGATGCATCAGGTGGACGGCGCCGGAAAGGATCGGCTGGCCGGGCGGGAACGACGGCAGCGCATATTCGAACGCGATGTCGGACCGGGTGAAACGGCTCTGGAAGGTGTGTTCGCTGGCGGCGAGCGCCGCCGGATCGCCGGGCGCGTTCAACCGGGACGCGATTTCGTCCCACGGCGTCGTCAGTTCCGGGTGCGGCGCCGGCGCGTCGTGCACCTCGACCTGGGCGCTGGAGACGATCACCAGTTCGCTGTGCGGCTGCTCGACCGTCAGATATGTCGTCTGGTTGCCGAAATAGTCCTGGCCGCTGCGCATCACTGTGGGGGTCGGCATGACGTCCAAGAACGCGCGATGCACGGACTGGCGCGGACAGTTGCGCGGCGCCAGGTGCACATAGTGCTGGGAGAGGTCGACGGGGGTCGCGTAGTTGAAGCGGGTCTCGTGTCGGATTTCGTAGAGCACGGGATGGTCCGCCCCTGCGTTCAGGCTTCTGACGTCGCGACGCCCGCCGATGCGCTTCGCGTCGGCGTCACGTGACTGAAATAGGTTCGCGCCAGCGCATCGGAAAACTCCATCAGCTGCGCTTCCGTCTTGTCCAGGAACTCGGCGAGG
>DAINCG010000424.1:0-2271 GCA_036732525.1 Pseudomonadota bacterium
TCCCGCCCTTCCTCGACGCCCGGCCCTATGCCGACGCGGCGACGGTCCGCCCCGCGGCGCGGCGAGCGATCGCCGACGCTCTCGGCCTCCCGGCGGAGGCGCCGTGGCTGCTGGCCGTCGGCATGATGCGCGACGGGGACAAGGCGGCCTCCTACCGGGCGCTCGCCGAGGCCCTGGCGCGCCTGCCGCCGGCGCCGGACTGGCGCCTCCTCGTCGTCGGCGACGGGCCGGCCGGCGCCGAGACGCGGGCGATGCTGGATCGCGCCACGGGCGGGCGCGCGCGCTATGCCGGCGTTCTGGACGACGCCGGCCTCGCCCGCTACTACGCGGCGGCGGACCTGATGGCCTGGCCGGCGGTCGGCGAAGCGTTCGGCATGGCGATGCTGGAGGCGCAGGCGAGCGGACTGCCGGTCGTCGCCGGACGCGTCGGCGGGGTCCCCGCCGTCGTTTCGGACGGCGCCTCCGGCCTCCTGGTCGCGCCCGGCGACGCGGAGGCGTTCGCGGCGGCGCTCGAAGCCCTGCTCGCCGACGCGGACCGCCGGCGGCTCTATGGCGCGGCGGCCGCGCGGCGGGTCCGAGAAGAACAGTCGCTGCCGGCGGCCGCGCGGCGGCTCGAAACCGTGCTCGAAACGATAGGCGTCCGATGACCCTGCTTGCCCTTATCCGTCACGCGCCGACCGATTGGAACGCCGAAGGCCGGCTCCAGGGCCGGCGCGACACGGCGCTGTCCGAGGAAGGGGCGGCCCTGCTCCAGGTCTGGGCGCCGCCGAAGGCGTTTGCCGGCTTCGACTGGGTCGCGAGCCCGCTCGGCCGGACCATGCGGACGGCGCGCGCCCTCGCCGGCGGCCGGGTGCGCGCCGACGATCGGATCATCGAGATGGACTGGGGCGCCTGGGAAGGCCGCACGCGGACCGAGCTTTCGGCTAGCGTCGGCGCCGACTTCCATGAGAACGAGACCCGCGGGCTCGACTTCACGCCGCCCGGCGGCGAAAGCCCGCGCATGGTGCAACGCCGCTTGCTCCCGTTCCTCGCCGACGTCGCGGCGGCCGGCCGGCCGACCGTCGCCGTGACCCATCGGGGCGTCATCCGCGCCGCCGTGGCGCTCGCGACCGGCTGGGACTTCATGGGCAAGCCGCCGGTCAAGGGCCGGCATGGAACCTATAACTTGCTGCGCCTGGCGCCGGATGGTTCGCCCGCCGTCGTCGCGCTCGACGCGCCGCTCGAACGGGAGCCGGAACTGCCGGAGGCCCGCCCATGACAGACCGCCCGCGCGTCCTCTTCTGGGTTCAGCATCTGCTCGGCATCGGGCATCTCGCCCGCGCCGCGACGCTGGCGCGGGCGATGGAGGCGGCGGGGATCGACGTGGTCGTCGCGTCGGGCGGCGAGCCGGCGCCGGTGATAGACGTCGGCGCCTCGACGCTCGTCCAACTGCCATCCGCCCGCGCCATCGACATCTACTTCAAGGTCCTGCACGACCGGGACGACAATCCGGTCGACGACGCCTGGCGCGCCCGCCGGCTGGCCGCGACCCAGGCGCTCTATCGGGACGTCCGCCCGGACGTCTTGATGACCGAACTCTTTCCGTTCGGCCGCCGCCAGTTCCGCTTCGAACTGGAGCCGCTGCTCGCCGAAGCGAAGGCCGACGGCGTAAAGATCCTGGCCTCCGTTCGCGACATCCTGGTGGCGCCGGCGAAGCCGGAGCGGCAGGTCGAGATGGTCGAGCGCGCCCGACGCTGGTACGACGCCGTGCTGGTTCACGGCGACGCGGCGCTCGCCGGCTTCGACCGGACCTTCCCGCACATGGCGGAGATCGCGGACCTGATCCGGTACACCGGCTACGTCGTCGACCGACGCCCGGAAGCGCCCGGCGACGACGGCCGGGACGAGGTGATCGTCTCGGCCGGCGGCGGCGCGGTCGCGGAGCCGCTGCTGCGCGCCGCCCTCGCCGCCCGGCCGGCGACCCGGGCCGCCGACGCGCCCTGGCGGCTGCTCGTCGGGCACAATCTGTCCGAGGCCGTCTTCGCCGATCTCGCCGGACGCGCCAGCGCGGGCGTCATCGTCGAACGGGCGCGGCGGGACTTCCCGTCCCTGCTCAAACGCTGCCGGCTCTCGATCTCCCAGGGCGGCTACAACACGGTGATGGAGACGCTGGACGCCGGCGCCCGCGCGGTGATCGTCCCTTATGCCGGCGGCCTCGAAACCGAACAGACGCTCCGCGCCGAGGCGCTTCAGGCGCGCGGCGCGCTTGAGCTCGTGCCGGAAGACGCGCTG
>DAINCG010000424.1:2329-4143 GCA_036732525.1 Pseudomonadota bacterium
CCGGCATCGCGGTCGACGGCGCGGCCCGGACCGCCGACATCGTCAAGGCGTTCGCCGGCGCCGGCCGATGACCCGCGCCGACGCGACGCTCTGGGCGGCGCTCGACGCGGAACTCGATCTCTGGGCGGCCGGGGGCCGGCCGGCGACGTTCTGGCTGCGCGACGACGACGCCATTGAGCCCACGGCGGCGCTCGACCGCCTGTTCGATCTGACCGCGGCCACGGAGACTCCGCTCGCGCTGGCGGTCATTCCGGCCGGCGCGTCGGCCGGCCTCGCGCGGCGTCTGGCGGCGGCGAAGGACGCTTCGGTCTTGCAACACGGATATGCCCATGCGAACCATGCCGCCGCAGGGGAGAAGAAGTCGGAATTCGCCGAACGCCGGCCCCTGCCGGAGATGACGGGGGAGATCGTGCGCGGTCGAGCGGCCTTATTGCGCCTGTTCGGCGAGGCGGCGCTGCCGGTGCTGGCGCCGC
The DNA here is from genome assembly GCA_036732525.1 of Pseudomonadota bacterium. GTDB lineage: Bacteria > Pseudomonadota > Alphaproteobacteria > Bin95 > Bin95 > VMCJ01. The sequence continues at coordinate 2,803 of DAINCG010000424.1, forward strand.
CCTGGAACCGGATTTCTCCGGGAGCGGTCGCGCGCCTTGGGGCTTGCGGCTTGACCGGCCTCAGCCGGTTCACGTCGCGCAAGGCGCCCGAAGCCGCGCCGGGCGTCGTCGAAGCGAACACCCATGTCGATCTGATCGACTGGCGGGGCGGCCGGACCGGCAAGCCCGTCCAGACGGTGCTGCAGGAGATCGCCGTCACGCTCCGCGACCGGCGCGAGGGCCGCGCGGACCGGGACGAGCCGACCGGCCTGTTGACGCATCATCTGGTCATGGACGCCGCCGCCTGGTCGGCGCTCGAAGCGACGCTCGCCCGCCTTGGCCGGGATTCCCGCGCGACATGGCTCGGCGCGCCGGCGATTTTCGGAGCGGCCGCATGAGCGAACCGCAACGCTTTCGTTACCCAAAGGAGGCCATGCTAAAGGACTACGCCCAGGCGGCGGCCGGCGCGCTGATCTTCGGGATCCCGCTGATCTTCGCGGCGGCGAACGTCTACCTCGCGCTGATCCTGGGCGGGATCGTGCTGATGTTCGTCAGCTTCGGCTGGTCGACCTGGCGCCGGCACGGCAGTGTGATCGCCGTCACGGACGACGGGATTTGGACCGAGGGGGCCCGCCGCGCCGCGATAACGTGGCGGGGGGTCGAACGGGTTGAGCTAAGATACTTTTCGACACGGCGCGAGCGGGGGCGTCTTGCCGGGTCGGAACGGGGGAGCGGCTGGATGCAATTGCGGCTGGACGGCGAGGGAGCGACCATCCGGATCGACTCGACCCTCGACGGCTTCGAGACCGTTGCCCGGCGCGTCGCCGAGGCGACCGCGCGCTACGGCCTGGCGACGACGCCGGCCACGAAAGGCAATTTCGCCGCCCTCGGCCTCGCCCCCGACGCGTCCTGGGCCGAAGGAGACTGACCGCGGATATGGCCAACCTGCTGGAAATCCGGAATCTCGGCGTCGAGTTCGCGGCCCCCGGCGGCGCGGTGCGCGCGGTCGACAATGTCTCGTTCCGCATCAAGCCCGGCGGCACGACCGCCGTCGTCGGCGAATCCGGCTCCGGCAAGAGCGTGACCGCTCAGGCGATCATGGGCATCCTGCCCAAGAACGCGACGATCACCTCCGGCCAGATCCTGCTGAGCGAGGCGGGCCGAACCCAGGTCGACATCGCCTCGCTCGGCCGGGATTCGGAAGCGATGCGCGCCATCCGCGGCGGCCGCATCTCGATCATCTTTCAGGAGCCGATGACGTCGCTGTCGCCGCTGCACACCATCGGCAACCAGATCGGCGAGGCCCTGCTGCTGCACCGCGACGCCTCCAAGCCGGAAGCGCGGCGGCTGACCCAGGAGATG
>DAINCG010000425.1:0-4138 GCA_036732525.1 Pseudomonadota bacterium
CGGCGGCCGTCTCTTCGGCCGCGGCGACCCGGTCTTCAACGCAGCGGTCGTGGTCGTGGCGTTCGAAGGCGCGCATCGGCCCACCCTTCGCAAGTTCTATGGAACGTTACGATATCACATTTTTCCGACGGGGCGAGATACGGGGCCTACATCGCTGTCCAGGCCTGGTCGATCGGCAAGGCCGCGCCGTTGAAGGAGCCGCCCTCCGGCCCCGCCAGGAACGCGACGAGGCCGGCGATCTCGCTCGGCCGGACCAGACGGCCGGACGGCTGGCGGCCGCGCAGCGCGAGGCGCGTAACGTCCTCCACAGCCTGGCCGCGCTTTTCCGCCGCCCGCTGGATGCGATCTTCGACGAAGGGCGTCCCGACGAGGCCCGGACAGATGGCGTTGCAAGTGATCGCCGTTTCCGCGACCTCCAGCGCCACCGCCTTGGTCAGGCCGACGCAGGCGTGCTTCGAGGCGATGTAGGGCGCCGAATTCGGCAGCGCGACGAGCCCGCAGGCGGACGCGATGTTGACGATCCGCCCGGTCCCGCGGCTCCGCATGCCGGGCAGCAGGGCGCGGATCAGAAGAAACGGCGCCGTCGCGTTGACGGCCATCGAAAGAGCCCACTTCGCCGGATCGACCTCTTCCACCGGCGCGGGCGGGGTGTTCAGTACGCCCGCGTTGTTGACGAGCAGTCCGACGCCGCCGAGCGCAGCCTCGGCCGCCGCCGCCAGCCGCAGGACGGCCTCTTCGTCGGCGAGGTCGGCTTCGACGAAATGCACGTTGCCGCCGTGTTCGCCGCGCAGACGCTCGACCTCCGCCAGAATGGCCGCCGGCGCGCCGAGGCCGTTCAGCACGAGATCCCAGCCGTCGCGGGCGAGGCGGTCGGCGATTTCGAGCCCGATGCCGGCGGTGGCGCCGGTGACGAGAGCGGCTTTCGGCGGCGCGTCGGTCACAGGGCGTTCGCGATCTCGATCAGGTTCTCGTCCGGGTCGTAGACATAGACGGAGAGGAGCCGCCCCGTCGCGCCGGAGCGCTCGCCGGGTCCGGTGATGATCGAGACGCCTTCCGCCTGAAGGTGGGCGACGATGTCGTCCATCGGCGTCGTCGATATGAAGCAGAGGTCGGCCGATCCCGGCGTCGCATGGCGGACGTTCGGATCGATCGGGTTCGCGGCGTCGTGCAGATTGAGCTTCTGACGCCCGAAATGCAGCGCCGTCCGCCCCTCGCCGAAGGTCCGCCGCTCCATGCCGAGCACGCGCTCGTAGAACCGGCAGGTCGCCGCCATGTCGCGGACGGTCAGGACCAGATGATCCAGCCGGTCGATCGTAATGCCCATTGCGCTGCGCCTCCCGCTTGCGGGAGACACGCTAGCCAATGAATCGATCCGGCGCGACTGTCGCGGGATCGACGCCGGCGGCCAGGATGTCGGCCGGCAGGTCTTCGCCGAGCGCGGCCGCTGCGGCCGCCCGGCCCATCGCCTCCGACGTCATCATGCCGAAGCCGCCGAGGCCCGCCATCCAGACGAAGCCTTCAGCCCTCGGGTCGCGGCCGACGGCGGGACGGCGGTCGGGCATGAAGCTGCGGAGGCCCGCCCAGCTGTGCGCGATGCGCCGGACTTCAAGGGTCGTCGCCCGCTCCACGCGGTCGACCGCCTCGGCGACGTCGATCTCCTCCGGCTGCGCGTCCGTCGGCGGGCTTGCATGTTCGTCGCAGGGGCTGGCCAGGATGCGGCCGGCTTCAGGCTTGAAGTAGAACGCCTCTTCGGCGTCCATCGCCATCGGCCAGTCCGACGGGTCTACGCCCGCCGGCGGATCGAAGGTGACGCAGGTGCGGCGGAGCGGCCGGATGCCGAGGGGTTCGAGTCCTGCGGCTTCCGCGACCGCGTCCGCCCAGGCGCCCGCGGCGTTGACGACGATGGGCGCCACGAACGCGCCGGCCGGCGTCTCGACCCGCCAGCGGCCCTGTTCGAACGTCATCCGCGTGACCGGGGCGTCCGTCACCGTCTCGGCGCCTGCGCGGGCCGCAGCGGCGAGGTAGCCGCGGTGAAGCGCGTTCACGTCGATGTCGGCGGCGGCCGGAACCAGCATGGCGGTCGCCAGGTAGTCCGGGTCGAGGCAGGGGATCAGCCGCCGGGCCTCGTCCGTCGATATGTCCCGTGCGACGCCGTCCTGGATCTGCTCCGGCGTGAACTGGCGCGCGACGGCCTCGGCCTGGTCTGCCCGGCCGATGATCATCAGGCCGCGCGGCGTCAATAGCGGCGCCTCCGAGAAGCCGTCCGGCGGCGCTTCCAGGAAGGCGCCGCTCGCCGCGGCGAAGCCCCGGATCGACGGGTCCTTGTAGCGTCGGGAATAGAGCGCGGCCGACCGCCCGGAGGTGTGGTAGCCGGGTTGGCTCTCCATCTCCAGGATCAGCGTCCGGCCGTGCGGCGCGAGGCGAAAGGCGGCGGAGGCGCCGGCGACGCCGCCGCCGACGACGATGAAGTCGGCCTCTCGCATCCCGCTACTCGGCCGCGACCTTGAGGTCGGGCCGGCCGGCATGGCCGGCTTCCGCATCCGCTGCGTCGGCGCGCCGGCGCTGGGCGCGCGCCTCCAGCGGCGCAATGACGAGGCCCATCAGCGGCGGCACGATGGCGAGGGTCAGCACCGAGGAGAAACCGAGGCCGCCAATCACGACGGCGCCGAGGCCGCGATACAGTTCCGAGCCGGCGCCGGGCGCCAGGACCAGCGGCAGCATGCCGATCACGCTTGTCATGGTCGACATGAAGATCGGCCGGATGCGATTCTGCGTCGCCTCCACGATCGCGTCGGCGGGCGCCATGCCGTCGAGCCGGATATGCTGCAAGGTCTGGTCGACCAAGAGGATCGCGTTGTTGACCACGACGCCGATCAGGATGACGAAGCCAAGCACCGTCAGCATGTCCAGGTTCTGCACCTGCCAGACGTTCATCAGTGCGAGCGCCAGCACGGCGCCCGCGGTCGCGAACGGCACGGAGAACATGATGACCAGCGGATAGACGAAGCTCTCGAACTGCACCGCCATCACCAGGAAGACGATGACGAGCGCGATCAGCAGGCTCGACGAAAGCTCCGCCTTTGCCTTGCCGAGTTCGTCCGCCGTGCCGGAGAGGCGGAAGCGCACGCCGGCCGGCAGCCCCGCCTGCTCGATCGGGTCCAGCACTTCCGCCTGCACCTTCGCCATGGCGGTTTCGAGCGGCATCCGGTCGTCGGGCGTCAGCGCCAGGGTGATCGCGCGCAGGCGCTCCTTGTGGCGGACCTCGACCGGGCCTGTCGTCAGGGTGACGTCGGCGAGGCTCGCGGCGGGCACGATGACGCCGTTCCGGGCGACGACGGGCAGCCCGCCGATATCCTGCGTCGCCGTGACCGCCTCACCCATGCCCTTCAGCGTGAGGTCGAGGCGTTGCGCGCCGATCGTGGTTTCGACGACGCGCAGGCCGTCATTGTAGGCGTCGAGCGTCAACCCCAATTCGCGCGCGGTGACGCCGTTGTCCGCCAGTTTGATGCGGTCCGGATAGACGCGGATTTCGGGCGCGCCGAGCTCCAGGCTCGGCAGCGGCCGGACCTGATGGCCCTCGCTGCGCGGGAAGACCTCGGCCAGCTTGCGGTCGACGACGTTGGCGACCTCGACCGCGTCCTCGAGATCGGTTCCGGTCACGTCGATATCGATCGTCCGGGCGCCGCCGACGCCACGGCCGAAAACGCTGGCCAGCCGGAAGAAGCCGCGAATGTCCGGGTGCTTCGCCATCTCGGCGAAGAGCGGCCGCTGCAGTTCCTTGACCCGCGCCGGGTCGGCGGAGCGGGCAAGGACGATGACCCGTTCGCCGAGCGCGATGAAATAGAAGTCCTGCATCTTTGGCAGGCCGTCTGCGAGCGGCTCGGGGCCGGTCGTCGATACCCAGCGTTCGCGCGTCGCATCCTCGAAGTCCCGTGCGATCGCCGTGCTGGTGTCGAGGTTGTAGCCGGCGGGCGGCAGCAGAAAGCCCAGCAGCAGGTTCTTGTTGCCTTCCGGCAGGGAGTCCAGGCGGGGCGGGAAGAAGGCGGTGCCGGCGATCGCGACGGCGGTGATCGCGCCGACCCAGACCAGTGCGAAGCCGCGATTGCCGACGGAGCGTCGGGCGAGGCCGGTGAACGTC
>DAINCG010000426.1:0-1353 GCA_036732525.1 Pseudomonadota bacterium
CGGAGGCGCTGACCCAACGCTATCGGGATACGATCGCCAAGCTGATCGGCGACGCCGCGTCCGTCGCGGAGGACCGCATTCTACAGGAAGCGGCGGCGCTTGCCGTCAAGGCGGACGTCGCGGAGGAACTCGACCGCCTCGCCGCCCATGTCGACCAGGCGCGCGGCCTGCTGGCCGAAGGCGGGGCGGTCGGCCGTCGCCTGGACTTCCTGGCGCAGGAATTCAACCGTGAAGCCAATACGCTCGGCTCCAAGTCGGCAGACCTGGAACTGACCCGGGTCGCCATGGACCTGAAGGCCGCCATCGACGGCTTTCGCGAGCAGGTCCAGAACGTGGAATAGCCGATGAACGACGAGATCATCCGACGGCGCGGGCTGATGCTGGCGCTCTCCTCGCCTTCCGGCGCCGGCAAGACGACGCTGTCGCGGATGCTGCTGGAGGCGGAGCCGGGCCTGGACATGTCCGTCTCCGCGACGACGCGCCCGAAGCGGCCCGGCGAGACGGAGGGCCGCGACTACCATTTCATCGACCGGGAGGAGTTCGGCATCCGCGCGAACCGAGGCCTCTTCCTGGAGCACGCCAAGGTCTTCGACCATCACTACGGCACGCCGGTCGAGCCGGTGGAAGAAGCGCTCGCCGCCGGCCGTGACATGCTGTTCGACATCGACTGGCAGGGCACGCAGCAGATCTACGAGAAGGCGCGCGAAGACCTGGTGCGCGTCTTCATCCTGCCGCCCTCGACCATGGAACTGGAACGCCGGCTGCGCCGCCGCGCCCAGGATACCGACGAAGTCGTCGCCCGCCGGATGAGCGAGGCGGCGTCCGAAATGAGCCACTGGCAGGAATACGACTACGTCATCATCAACCAGGACATCAAACGCAGCCTGGATCAGGTTCGCGCCATCCTGGCCGCGGAGCGCCTGAAACGCGCCCGACAGATCGGCCTCGGCGAATTCGTAAAGACGCTCCGCGAGCAGCGATAGCGCCGCCCGCTACAAGACGGCGAGCCGGATGACGACCGTCGTGAGCGCGGCGATGTGCGCGACGATGATGAAGCTGGTGCGGCCCTGGATGCGGATCAGCTCCCGCTGCACGTCCTGCCCGTCCCGGCGCAGGTCGTCCAGCCGATGCGCGATCGGCAGCAGCCAGAACCAGGCGAAGGCGGCGGTGATCGCAACGGCGGCGAGCACGCCCGCGTCGACCGGCCGGGGCAGCGCGAGCGCGGCCGCGCCGACGCCGCTGAAGGCGATCAGCAGGATGTAGTAGACGGGGAACGCCTTCCGCAGATAGGCGCGCGCATGGTCTTCCGGCAGGGCCTGAAATGCGACGCGGGCCATGAATGCGGTCATCGCC
>DAINCG010000426.1:1387-4122 GCA_036732525.1 Pseudomonadota bacterium
ACGAGGCCGAGCGCCAGCGCCGTCGCGACGGCGCCGACGCCAATCAGCCAGGTATGGTCCATCGTCCGCTCAGATCTTCGGCGCGTAGGAGGGGTCGACCAGGGTCTCGAACGTCACGCTGTCCTTGACAAGCCCCTTCGCCTTGAACCAGTCGAGCTGGTCCTGGACGCTGTTGTGGTTCAGCGCTGCGTCCGCGTTGATGCGCATGGCGCCGTTGCGGATCGACCTGGACGCCTTCTCGTAAGGTTGGTCGGCGTAGACGTAGTTGTGGATCAGCCTGACCATCTCCTCGCCGGCGGCGTCGCCCTCCGTCTTGTCGACGAGGGCGGCGTTGAAGTCGGCGGCGCCCATGGCGAACGCCTTGAGGAAGGCTTCCGTCCGCGCGCGCTCATTGGCGGCGTTGGCGGCCGACGTGAAGACCGTCGTCACCTGGTAGTCGTGAATATACTCCGCGACCATGCCGATATGCTTGACGGCGCCCGCGCCCGCGAGCGCTTTCCCGATATGCGGCACGATCGCCCAGGCGTCGATCTGGCCGGACTTCAGGGCGCCGATGATGGCGCCGACCTTCTGCAACGGCTTGAAGACGAGGTCGTCCTCCGCGATGCCCTCCGCCATCCGCATCTTGTCGCCCATGTAGTGGAAGGAGGAGCCGGCGGTCGTCATGCCGAACGTCCGGCCCTTCAGCTGCGAGACCGACGAAAGGCCGTCGTCGAAGGCCTTGTTGGAGGCCAGCACCATCTGGCCGTCCACGCCCTCTTCTTCCTGCAGCGCGCCGCCGATCACCTTGGCGGCGCCCTTCTCGGCCAGCGAGACGAGACCGCCCGAAATCGCGGTCACGGCGTAGTCCGCGTCGCCCGAGGCGATGGCGACGGCCATCGGCTGGGCCGCCTGGAAGAACTTGAACTCGACGTCCAGGCCGACGTCCTTGAAGTAGCCGCGCTCGAAGGCCACGAAACTCGCCGCGTGGCTGGTGAAGCGGAGCGCGCCGACGTTCACCTTGGTCGAGGCATAGGCGGGCGCGCCGACGCCGGCGAGCGCGCCTGCGGCGGCGAGCCCGGCAAGCGCCTGGCGGCGGGTCACTTCGGTCATCGGTTCCTCCCGGAAAGGCGTTCTTCTGTTGGGAAAAACCGTCTAGCCGACTGCGGCCGGGATCGAAAGCGTTATCTCCAACCCCGGTTCTGCGTCCTTTGCCTCGATTTCCGCGTCGTGCATGGCGGCGACGGCGCGGACCAGCGAGAGGCCAAGGCCGTTGCCGGGCTTGGCGCGGTCGGAGTCGAGACGCACGAAGCGGTCAAAAATCCGGGACCGGTCCGCCTCCGGCACGCCGGGTCCATTGTCTCGCACGGTCAGAACCGCCCGGTCGCCCCGCCGGCCGGCGGAAACCCGGACTTCGCCGCCGCCCTGCGTATATTTGATCGCGTTGTCGAGCAGGTTGGCGAGCGCCTGGGCGAGCAGTCGGCGGTCGCCGTAGACCAGCGCCGCGCCTTGCGGCGTGACGGCGATGTCGGCGTCCTCCGCGACCGGCTCGTAGAGCTCGGTCACGTCGGCCACGATGTCGGCAAGATCGATCTTGTCGCTGGGGCCGGCCTTGGCGCCTTCGAGGCGGGCGATGTCGAGCAGCGCGTTGAACGTCTGCAGCAGCGCGTCCGCCTCCTCCAGCGTCCGCTGCAGGGCGTCGCGGTGGGCGGCGGCGTCGCCGGCGTCGCCCATCAGCGTCACCTCGGCGCGGGCGCGCAGGCGATTGAGCGGCGTCCGCAGATCATGCGCGATATTGTCGGAAACCTGCCGGACCGCCGTCATCAACTGCTCGATCCGGTCGAGCATCGCGTTCAGGCTCTCCGCAAGTCGGTCCAGTTCGTCGCCGGAGCCGTTTCGCGGCACGCGGCGCGCCAGGTCGCCCGCCATGATCTGCTCGCTTGCCGCCGCCATCGCGTCGACCCGGCGGAGCGTGTGCCGGCTGATCAAGAGACCGCCCGCGACGCCGAGCGCGAGGATGCCGGCGCCCGCCCACCAGAACGCCGACTCGATCAGGCCGACCAGTTCGACCCGTTGCTGCACGTCGCGCCCGACCAGCAAGCGGTAGCCGCCGCGGATCGCGATTTCGCGTCCCCGCGCGCGCCGCGTCTCCGTCGCCTCGCCGACCTGCAGTTCATATTCGAAGTCGATCCAGCCGTCTGCCTCGGCGGCCGACGCGGGCCAACGGCTGATATTGCCCGCGAGCGGCTTTTCATCCCGCGTCGAGAGCAGGTAGAGGGACTGGCTCTGCCGGCTCGAACGCTCGCCGACGACCTGCGAGAGGCCGGGAATGCCGAGCAGACGATAGCGTTCATGCAGGCCCTGGATCTCGGCCGAGATGGTCTCGTCGATCTGCTGGGCGGTGAAGCCGGCGCTCCGCCAGTAGACGAGCCCGAGCAGACCGGCGGCCGACAGGCCGAAGATCAGGAGATAGAACGCCGCGAGGCGGAACGCCGTCGAGCGGACAAGCTTGCGGAGACCCGACACCTGTTCCGCGACCGGTCAGCCGTGCTCGCTCAGGCGATAGCCGGCGCCGCGCACGGTGTGAAGCAGCGGCTTGTCGAATTCCTTGTCGATCTTGCCGCGCAGCCGCGAGACATGCACGTCGATGACGTTGGTCTGAGGGTCGAAACTGTATTCCCAGACGTTCTCCAGCAGCATGGTGCGGGTCACCACCTGGTCGACGTTCCGGGCGAGATATTCCAGCAGCTTGAACT
>DAINCG010000427.1:0-4119 GCA_036732525.1 Pseudomonadota bacterium
ATCGGGCATGCTCCCCCGGAAAATCAAACGACGCATAATCTATCGGGGGAACCGTCCATGCCTGTCATACCGAACGTCGCCAAGGAGAAGCTGAAGGCCGGCGAACTCGCCATCGGCCTCGGGCTCCGCCAGGCGCGCACCGTCGACACCGCCCGCATCGCCCAGGTCTGCGGCTTCGATTGGCTGTTCATCGATCTCGAGCACAATTCCATGACGATCGACACGGCCGCGCAGATCACCGCCGCCGCGCTCGACGCCGGCATCGCGCCGATCGTCCGCTCCTCGCACCACGCAAGCCACCTGATGAGCCGCCCACTCGACGCCGGCGCCCAGGGCATCGTCGCGCCCCATGTCGACACGGTGGAGGAAGCGACGGCCATCCGGAACCAGTGCCTGCATCCGCCGATCGGCAAGCGTTCCGTCGGCGGTCCCGCCCTGCAGCTGGGCTATGAGGACATGCCGATCGGCGAACGCAACCGGCTCGTCAACGAGAACATCCTGGTCACGGTGATGATCGAAAGCCCGACCGCCATCGCCAACGCCGACGCCATGGCGGCGGTCGAAGGGATCGACTGCCTCTTGATCGGCACCAACGACCTCTGCACGGAAATGGGCATTCCGGGCCAGTTCGGCGACGACAAGGTCAGGGACGCCTATGACAAGGTCGGATCGGCCTGTCGCAACAACGGCAAGTTCCTCGGCATGGGCGGCGTCTACGACCAGGAGCTCGCCAGCCGCTATATCGGCATGGGCGCGCAGATGATCCTTGGAGGCAACGACCTCAACCTCTTCATGTCGGCGGCGAAGGCCCGCGCGAGCTTCCTCCGCGGCCTCAAGGCATAGATGGCGGCGGCGGCGGACCTGAAGCAGGCGATCCGGGCGCGCGCGCTCGAACTCGGCTTCGACGCCGTCGGCTTCGCCGCCGCCGAAACCTCCGCCGACGCCAAGGCGCGGCTCCGCCGGTTCCTGGCCGAGGGCATGCATGGCGACATGGGCTGGATGGCCGCCCATGCCGACCGCCGCGCCGACCCGCAGGCGCTCTGGCCCGAAGCGCGGTCGGTCGTCGTCGTCGCGATGAGCTACGCGCCGGCCGCCGACCCGCTCGACCGGCCCGCCGGCCGCGACCGGGGCGAGATCAGCGTCTATGCCAGGACGGGCCGCGACTATCACGACGTTCTCAAATCCCGCCTGAAGCAACTCGCGCGCTGGACGCACGAAGCGCACGGCGCGGCGGTCAAGGTGTTCGTGGACACCGCGCCCGTCATGGAAAAGCATCTGGCTGAGCGCGCCGGCGTCGGCTGGCAGGGCAAGCACGCCAACCTGTTGAGCCGGGAGCTCGGCAACTGGTTCTTCCTCGGCGAGATGTTCACGGATGCGGATCTGGCGCCCGACGCGCCGGAACGTGACCACTGCGGCTCCTGCCGGAACTGCCTCGACGCCTGTCCGACCGGCGCCTTTCCCGCGCCCTACCGCCTGGACGCCCGGCGCTGCGTCTCCTACCTGACCATCGAGCACAAGGGGCACATTCCGCGCGAGCTACGGTCGGGCATCGGCGATCGGATCTATGGCTGCGACGACTGTCTCGCGGTCTGCCCATGGAACAAGTTCGCCCGCCGGCCGCGCGAACCGGCCCTCTGGCCGCGGGCGGAGTTGATGGCGCCCAAGCTCGCGGAGCTCGCACGGCTCGACGATGCGGCGTTTCGGGAGGTGTTCGCCGGCTCGCCGATCAAGCGGACGGGGCGGGACCGGTTCGTGCGGAACGTGCTGATCGCCATCGGCAATTCGGGCCGGACGGAACTCGGGCCCGTCGCGGCGGATTTGACGGAGGATGCGTCGCCGCTGGTCCGCGTGGCGGCGATCTGGGCGCTCGCCAGGCTGACGCCGGACGCGGCGGCGGGTCGTGCGGCCGCGGCGCTCGAACGGGAAACCGACGACGATGTCCGCCAGGAATGGCGGATCGCAACCAAGGGAGACATCACATGAGCGAAGGTTTCGAAGGCGGCTGCGCCTGCGGCAAGGTCCGCTACAAGGCGACGGCGGACCCCCGCTATATGGGCAACTGCCATTGCCGGGACTGCCAGCGGGCGACGGGCGCAGGCTTCTATCCGGGCGTCGGCGTCGCCGCCGACGCGTTCGAAATCGTCGAAGGCGCGCCCCAGGTCTATTCGCGGGAGTCCGACGCCGGCCGCACGGTGCATCGCTATTTCTGCGCCGAATGCGGATCGCCGCTCCTCATCAAGACCGAGGCGATGCCGCGCTATGTCTCAGTCTACGCCGGGAGCCTGGACGATCCGTCGATCTACAAGCCGCAGACCGACATCTTCACCGCCAGCGCCCAGCCCTGGACGCTGATGCACGAAGGCACGGCGAAATCGGAAAAGATGCCGGGCTGAGCGGCGGCTATTCCGCCGCCGCGACGCCGACCGGGCAGGCGACGCCCGTGCCGCCGAGGCCGCAATAGCCCGCCGGGTTCTTCGCCAGATACTGCTGGTGATAGTCCTCGGCGTAGTAGAATTCGCCCGCTTCGAGGATTTCGGTCGTGATCGCGCCGAAGCCTGCCGCCTTCAGCGTCTTCTGGTAGGCGGCCTTGCTCGCCTCCGCCGCGCGCTTCTGCTCGGGGCTCGTGACATAGATGCCGGAGCGGTACTGCGTGCCGACGTCGTTGCCCTGCCGCATGCCCTGGGTCGGGTTGTGGCCTTCCCAGAAGACCTTCAGCAACTTCTCGAACGAAACCTTCTTCGGGTCGTAGACGACGAGCACGACTTCGTTGTGCCCGGTCATGCCCGAGCAGACCTCTTCGTAGGTCGGGTTCGGCGTCAGCCCGGCGGCATAGCCGACCGCCGTCGCATAGACGCCCGGCGTCTGCCAGAAGATCCGCTCCGCGCCCCAGAAGCAGCCGAGGCCGAACACGACGGTCTCCAGGCCCTCCGGAAACGGCGGCTTGATCCGCGCGCCCGAAACGAAGTGCGTCTCCGGCGTCTTCAATGCCTCCGCCCGCCCGGGCAGCGCCTGCCCCGGCTCTGGCATTTCAAGCTTTTTGCCGGCGAAGAGGAAGTTGAACATCGCTATATCTCCGTTCCTGCGGCGCATCTTGGCAAGAAAGATGGACTTCGTCGCGCCCGGCGGCAAGCGGCACAGCCTGTATGAGTGGTTTAAAGGTAACATATATGGCACTATGTGAAAATGAGAGCGCTGGAGTTCGTCGACCGAAGGGGGCGCAGCCCGTTTGCGGATTGGATCGACGGCCTGGATGCGCCGGTCGCCGCGAAGGTCGTCACGTTTGTAGCGCGACTTGAGGCGGACAATTTTTCGAATGTCAAAGGCCTCGGCGGCGGATTGCACGAGTGCCGTATGTCATTTGGCGCAGGATATCGGATCTATTTCGGGATGGACGGCGACGCCCTGATCATCTTGCAGGCAGGCGGCTCGAAGCGACGGCAGTCCCGCGACATCGCAGCGGCGCGCGAGCGTTGGCGGGACTATCTGGACAGGAAATCGGAGGCATAACGATGGCCCTGACGCGAGAATTCAAGGACACCGTGAAAGCGAGGATCGACCGCGATCCGCGCTTCCGGAAGGCGTTGCTCAAGGAAGCGGTCGAACTGATGCTGGCGGGGGACCTTGCCGCGGGCAAAGCGGTGCTGCGCGACTACATCAACGCGACCACCGGATTCGAAGGCCTGGCGCGCGAACTGGACAAGCCCTCGAAGAGCTTGATGCGCATGTTCGGTCCGAGCGGCAACCCCAGCGCCGCCAACCTGTTCGCCGTAATCAGCCACTTGCAAAAGGCGACGGACGTAAGGCTTGCGGTCGCGGCGGAGTAGGCCGTCGCCCCGTACTCAATCCTTCTCGATCGGCAGGTCCGGGTCGGTCGCCCACTCGCTCATCGAATTGTCGTAGACGGCGATGTCCGGGTAGCCCAGCTGGTGCTGCAGGAAGGCGTCGAGCGTCGCCGCGATGCCGCCGCCGCAGTAGTTCAGGATGCGCTTCGAAGGATCGGCGCCGACGGCGGCGAACTTGGCAGCGGCCGTCTCGGCGTCGACGAATTTCAGCGTCTTCGGGTCGGCGAGGCTGGAGGCCGGCACGTTGACGGAGCCCGGAATGCGGCCCGGCCTGCCG
>DAINCG010000428.1:0-1578 GCA_036732525.1 Pseudomonadota bacterium
AAAGCGACGCCCGCCGGCGAGCGCCATGGCCGCGACCGGCGGGAAGGCCGCCCGCGCCCTGGCCAGCATCGTCTTGCCCGCCACTTCGACCAGCGCCTTGTTTCGCCCGCCGAGCCGCACGCCCTCGCCGCCTGCCAGGATCGCGCCAAAGACCTTCGCCACATCTGCCCCCTTGCCGTCCGGCCGCCCCCCCTTGTCGTTCGGCCGATAGGTGGCGATATACCCGGTAACGTGATTTAGTCACGCAGAAGCTTCCCAATTTGCCGCGCTAAGGGCGCAATTGCACCATGCCCGTACTGGACAGCCTCGCGCAGGCGGATCCGATCGTCGATCCGTTCGGCCGCGAAATCACCTATCTCCGCGTCTCGGTCACCGACCGCTGCGATTTCCGCTGCGTTTACTGCATGTCGGAAAACATGTCGTTCCTGCCGAAACGCGACCTGCTGACGCTTGAGGAGCTGGAGCGCGTCTGCCGGACATTCGTGCGCATGGGCGTGCGCAAGCTCCGCCTGACCGGCGGCGAGCCGCTGGTGCGCCGCAACGTCATGCAACTAATCCGCAACCTGGGCGGCTTGATCGACGCGGGCGCGCTCGACGAGCTGACCATCACGACGAACGGCAGCCAGCTCGGGCGCTTCGCGGACGATCTCTACAGCGCCGGAGTGCGTCGGGTGAACGTCTCGCTCGACACGCTGGATGCGACGAAGTTCAAGGACATCACCCGCTGGGGCCGGCTGGAGCAGGTGCTCGGCGGCCTCGAAGCCGCGAAGCAGGCCGGCCTTCAGGTCAAGATCAACGCCGTCGCGCTCAAGGGCGTCAACGAAGACGAGATCGAGCGTATGCTCGCCTGGTGCGGGGCGGAAGGCTTCGACCTCACCCTGATCGAAGTGATGCCGATGGGCGACATCGGCGGCGAGGAGCGGCTCGATCAGTACCTGCCGCTCAGCATGGTCCGGTCGCGCCTCGCGAAGTCCTTCACGCTGACCGAAAGCAGCCACCGCACCGGCGGGCCGGCGCGCTATTTCGACATCGCGGAGACCGGCCAGCGCCTGGGCTTCATCACGCCGCTGACGCATAATTTCTGCGAGGCCTGCAACCGTGTCCGGCTGACCTGCACGGGCACGCTGTTCATGTGCCTGGGACAGGAGGATGCGGCGGACCTGCGCGCGCCGCTCCGCGCCAGCACGGACGACGCCGAGCTCGAGGCCGCGATCCGCGCGGCGATCGCCCGGAAGCCCAAGGGCCACGACTTCGTCATCGACCGCCGCTCCGGCGCGCGCTCCGTCGGCCGCCACATGAGCGTGACGGGCGGCTAGGGGGCGATGGCGCCCGGGGGGAGACCGCGAGCGTGAAGGACACGGGGGGCCTTCGCCTGGCGTTTGTCGCGTCCGACGCGCCGACGGCGCAGCGGAGCCTGAAGGCGCTGGCGCGGAACTATCCGGCCGTGGCGCCGGAAGAGGCCGACGTGATCGTGGCCTTGGGCGGCGACGGCTTCATGCTCGAAACGCTGCACGCAAATGTCGATGTCTCGAAGCCGATCTTCGGCATGCATCGCGGCACCGTCGGCTTCCTGATGAA
>DAINCG010000428.1:1619-4084 GCA_036732525.1 Pseudomonadota bacterium
CCGCTGATCATGCGCGCGACGACCGAATCCGGCGAGGTCGTAACGGCCTTCGCGATCAACGAAGTCTCGCTGCTGCGCGAGACGCGGCAAAGCGCCAAGATCCGCATCCTGGTCGACGGGGTCGAGCGGCTGCCGGAGCTCGTTTGCGACGGCGTTTTGGTCGCGACGCCGGCCGGCAGCACCGCCTACAATCTTTCCGCGCACGGGCCGGTGGTGCCGCTCAACGCCGGCGTGCTCTGCCTGACGCCGATCAGCGCGTTTCGGCCCCGCCGCTGGAGCGGCGCCCTGCTGCCGCGCCACGCGCGCGTGACGTTCGAAGCGCTCGAAACCGAAAAGCGCCCGGTTTCGGCCGTCGCGGACTTCACCGAAGTGCGCGACATCGTCAGCGTCGAGGTCCAGGAGGATCCGAGCGCGCGCTTCAAGCTCCTGTTCGATCCGGATCACGATCTCGAGGAGCGGGTGCTCAAAGAGCAGTTCCAGGGTTGAGCAGGGAAGCGGCGCGGCGCTGGGGCCGCCTCGCCATCACGCTGGCGTGCGGCGGGCTCGGCGGATGGCTGTTCGCGACGCTCGGCACGCCGCTGCCCTGGATGCTGGGCGCGCTCGCGGCGTCGATGGCGGCGTCCATGGCCGGCGCGCCGCTCTACGTGCCGCAACTGTTCCGCCGGCTCTGGATCATCGTGCTCGGCGTCATGCTGGGCAGTTCGTTCGGCCCGGAGACGCTGGGCCATGTCGTGCTGTGGGGCGGCAGCTTTCTCGGCATGATCCTGTTCGTCTCCGCGTCGACCGCCCTCGTCGCCTGGTTCTACGTGAAGGTCGGCAAGTTCGACCGGAACACCGCCCTCTTTTGCGCCACGCCCGGCGGGCTCGGCGAGATGGCGGTTCTGGGGCCGGCGCTCGGCGGCGACGAGCGGGCGATCGTGCTGACCCACGCGACCCGCATCGTCATGGTCATGGCCTGCGTGCCGCCGGCCTACGCGCTGATCGAGGGTTATGTCCCGCCGGCGGACCTGGGCTCGGGCGGCGGCCTCGCGACGGCCAACCTGCCGGACCTGGCGCTGCTCGCGGCGGCCGGATTCGGCGGCGCCTTCCTCGCCAAGCTGCTCCGCCTGCCGGCCTGGCAGATGTGCGGCTCGATGTTCGGCAGCGCCGTCATCCACGCCGGCGGTCTGACCGAAGCGAAGCCGCCGCTGGAGTTGATCGCCTTCGCCCAGGTGGTCATCGGCTGCGGCGCAGGCGCGCGCTTCGCCGGCGCCCGGCTCTACGAATTGATCAAGCCGATGGCTTTGAGCGCGGTCGCGACGATCGGCGTGCTGCTGCTCGCCGCCGGCGCCGCCTATGTCGTCGCGGAGGCGCTCGACCTCGACTTCCGCGCCGTCCACCTCTCCTACTCGCCAGGCGGCTTCGCGGAAATGAGCCTGATCGCCCTGGCGCTCGGCATCGAGGCGCCCTTCGTCGCCGTCCATCACATGGGCCGCATCTTCGTCGTCGTCATCATGGCGAGCGCGCTCGGCCGGGTGTTGGCGCGGGGCCGGCCCCAAAGCTAGGCTGACGTCGAACCGACGCCAGGGAGCCCGCCGGATGGCCCGTATTCCGTATCCAGACCTCGATGCGCTCGACCCCGAAGTCGGGGCGTTCATGCGGCGCATCGATCCGATGATCAACGTCTTCCACATGATGGCGCACGCCGAGACGGCGGTCCGGCCCTTCATGCGGCTCGGCAATGCGCTGCTGTTCAAGGGCGAACTCGACGACGTGCTCCGCGAGATCGTCATCCTGCGCGTCGGGCATGTGACCGGATCGAGCTACGAGGTGCATCAGCACAAGATCGTCGGGCGAAACTGTGGCATGACGGAGGAGCAGATCGCCGCGGTCCCCGACGGCGCGGCCTCCGACGTCTTCGACGCGCGCCAGAAGCTAGCGATCCAGGTGACCGACCAGGTTCTGTCGAACGTCCGGATCGGCGAAGCGACCTTCGCGCAGGCGAAGGCGACGTTCAGCCACCGCGAACTGGTCGAACTGCTGTTGACGATCGGCTTCTACAACATGATCGCCGGCCTGCTGGAGAATCTGGAGGTCGAGATCGAACCCGAAGGCACGGTCGACAACCCACTGAAGCGCGCAAAACCCGCCTGAAAAATATGCAACATCGCCATGGGCTAAATGAAAAAATACTTTCACCAAACCTCCGCGCGGGCTTGAAGCGGCAGGCTGGAAGGATAACTATCGCGATGTTGCTGCAAGCATAGCGAGCCGATGCCAATCCCAAGCGTTGGCCGAAGCGCCTCCAGCATTTCCGCCTTGCAAGCGCCTGGAGGCCAGCGATGGCAGCGATTGAAGCTCAGCCCGAAGACACCTGCATACGCCGCGCGCCGCGGCCCTTTTGCGGCCTGCACGCGGCGAACGCCCTTGCCGACATGACGCCCCAAGTCGCCGACGCGGCCAAGGACGTTCTGGTCCATCGCATC
>DAINCG010000429.1:0-4075 GCA_036732525.1 Pseudomonadota bacterium
GCCGAGGCGCCCGCGGCCGCCCCGGTCGTCCGGCAGGCGCCGATCGCCGACGCCGCGACGCCGCCAGGCCCGCCGCCGCGCATCGCGTTCGCCGCGCAGGCGCCGCCGGACGACGGGCGCCCGCGCATCGCGCTGATCATGAACGAGATCGGCCTCGCCCGCGCCCGCTCGCGCCAGGCGGTAGATCGCTTGCCGGCGGGCGTGACGCTCGCCGTCATGGCCTATGCGGACAATCCGAAGGAATGGCTCGACGCCGCGCGCGCAGCCGGCCATGAAACATTGCTCTCGACGCCGATGGAGCCGATCGAGTACCCGCAGGTCGATCCCGGCCCGGGCGCGCTCCTGGTCGACGTCGACGATCTCGAAAACCTGGCGCGCTTCGACCGGGCGCTCGGTCGGACGTCGGGATATGTCGGCGTGCTGGCCCACATGGGCTCCCGCTTCCTCGCGGACCCCGAGCGCTTGCGTCCGATCCTCGCGGCGACGCAAGATCGGGGCCTGATCTTCGTGGACAACCGGTCGGGGCCGGACAGCGCCGTCGCCGAACTCGCCCCGACCCTGGAGCTTTATGTCGTGCAGAACGACCGATTCGTCGACGAGCCGCCGGCGCGGGAGAGCATCGCCGCGCGCCTCGACGAGTTGGAGGCGATCGCCAAGCGGCGCGGCTATGCAGTCGGCGTCGCGTCGCCCTACCCGGTCTCGATCGAGCAGATCGGCCAGTGGGCCGCCGGCCTCGAGGCGAAGGGCATGGTTCTGGCGCCGGTCAGCGCGGTCGCGCGCATCCCGGCGGGGTGACGGGCGGCATGGCGGACGAATTGCCGGCCGAGGTGAAACAGGGCTATCGCCCCTGCGTCGGCCTGATGGTGGCGAAGCCCGGCGCCGGCGTCTTCATCGGGCGGCGGGTCGGCATTCCCGACGGCTGGCAGATGCCGCAGGGCGGCATCGACCCCGGCGAGGCGCCTGAGCGCGCGGCGATGCGCGAACTCGCCGAGGAAACTGGCTTGGACGCCGCCGAAATCGTCGCCGCCCACTCCCGCTGGCTGAAATACGACCTGCCGGACTGGGCGATCGGCCGCCGCTGGCGCAGCCGCTGGATCGGCCAGACCCAGAAATGGTACCTGCTGCGCTACGAGGGGCCGGATACGGCGATCGACCTGACCCGGCACCAGGTCGAGTTCGAGGAATGGCGCTGGGCGGCGCCGGATGAGATCCTGGCCGCCATCGTCGATTTCAAGCGCGACGTCTATCGCGAAGTCATGGCTGAGTTGGCGGCGCCCGCGGCGGCGATCGTCGCGGGAGAGCGCTTGTGAACCGACCCTTGCCGCTCGCGGGCGTCCGCGTGCTGGAGTTCTGTCAGACCATCATGGGGCCGACGGCCGGACTGCTGCTCGCCGATCTCGGGGCCGATGTCGTCAAGATCGAGCCGGCGCCCGCTGGCGACAAGACGCGGCGCCTGTCCGGCTTCGCCGCCGGATTTTTCGCGGGCTTCAACCGGAACAAGCGCTCGCTGGCCATCGACCTCAAGTCGGACGCGGGGCGGAAGGCCGTGCATCGGCTCGCCGCCAAGGCCGACGTCGTGATCGAGAACTACGCCCCCGGCACGGTCGAGAAGCTCGGCTGCGGCTATGCCGACCTCAAGGCGGTCAACCCGCGCATCATCTATTGCGCGCTCAAGGGCTTCCTCTCGGGGCCCTACGAGAACCGGCTCGCGCTCGACGAGGTGGTGCAGTTCATGGCTGGCATGTCCTACATGACCGGGCCGCCGGGCCGGCCGTTGCGCGCCGGGGCCAGCGTCATCGACATCATGGGCGGCTCCTACGCCGTCATCGGCATCCTCTGCGCGCTTCGGGAACGGGAGACGACGGGCGAAGGCCAGTTCATCAAGAGCGCGCTCTACGAATCGACCGCCTTCCTGATGACCCAGCACCTCGCCGGCGAAGTGGTGACCGGCCGTGAAACGCCGCCGATGCCGGCGCGGCAGGGGGCCTGGGCCGTTTACGAGACCTTCGAGGCCAAGGACGGCCGCCACGTCTTCATCGGCCTCACCAGCGACAATCACTGGCGGCGCTTCCGGGACAAGTTCGGCCTCGACTACCTGGCGGACGATCCCGACTATGCGACAAACGAGAGCCGGGTCGCCATCCGGCCGAAGCTCTTGCCGATCGTGGCCGAAATCGCGCGCCGCTACGACCATGACGAACTCTTGCAGATTCTCGAGGAGATCGAAGTGCCGTTTTCCCCGGTCGCCCGTCCGACCGATTTGTTCGAGGACCCGCAATTGAACGCCGGCGGCCGCATGCTGCCGGTGGAAATGCCGAACGGCGAAACCGCGAAGCTGCCGCGCTTGCCGATCGAGGTGGGCGCGCACGACTTCGGCCTGCGCCGCCAGCCGCCGCGCGTCGGCCAGGATTCGACGGACGTGCTGGCCGAAGCCGGTTTCAGCGAGGCGGAAATCCGCGCGCTCGCCGACGCCGGCGTGGTCGTCGGCGCCGCCGATGCCCAGGGCGAGGCCGGACAATGACCCCGATCCAGGCGCTCGACGACCTCGTCGCCAAAGGCGAGATGCGGGAGGATCCGGCGCAGCGCGCGGCGGTTGAGCGCCTCGCCGATCTCGCGGTCCGGCTCGACGGCTACCGTCCGCAGGCGAAGAACGGCGGGCGCAGCGGCCTGCTCGGCCGGCTCGGGCTGAAGAGCGCCGGGCCCGCGCGCTTCGAAGGGCCGCCCAAGGGGCTCTACATCTTCGGTCCGGTCGGCCGCGGCAAGTCGATGCTGATGGACCTGTTCTACGACCACGTGAACGTCCAGCGGAAGCGCCGCGTCCACTTCCACGCCTTCATGCAGGACGTGCAGAAACTGGCGCACGCGCGCCGCCGGTCCGGCCGCGACGGCGATCCCATCCCCGACATTGCGGCGGAAGTGGCGGACACCGCCTGGCTGCTCTGCTTCGACGAATTCCAGGTCGACAATATCGCTGACGCCATGACGCTGGGCCGCCTGTTCGACGGTCTGTTCAAGGCGGGCGTTGCCGTCGTCGCGACCTCGAACGCCGCGCCCAGGGAGCTCTACAAGGACGGCCTGCAGCGGGACCGCTTCCTGCCTTTCCTGGATATCCTGGCGGAGCACGTCGAGGTTTATGAGCTGGACGGCGGCTCGGACTATCGGCTCGACCGTCTGAAGGGCCAGCCGGTCTACCACATGCCGCACGGGCCGGAGGCGGAGGCGGCGCTCGCCCAGGCGTTCCGGGATCTGACCGACGACGCGACGCCGGAAGCGCACGAGCTGACCGTGCGCGGCCGCCGGCTGGAAGCGCCGCGCGCCGCCAAGGGCGTGGCCTGGTTCACCTTCGACGAGCTCTGCAAGCGGCCGCTCGGCCCGGCGGACTATCTGGCGCTCACAGAGGTCTTCCATACGTTCATCGTCTCGCACATCCCGAAGATGCGGCCCGAGGACCGGAACGAGGCCCGGCGGCTCGTCACCTTCATCGACGCCTGCTACGAGCACAAGGCGAACGTGATCTGCTCCGCCGACGCGCCGCCCGACCAGCTCTATGTCGCGGGCGTCGGCGAGTTCGAGTTCCGGCGCTGCGCCTCCCGGCTGATCGAGATGCAGGCGGAGGATTACATGCGCACGCCGCACGTCCACGCGCCCGCCTGACCGATGCGGCCGCCAAAAATGCGGCAAAAAGGCGCTTTCTTCGCGGCGGTCGCCTTGCGGCGTCAGGGCAAATGGCGGTACTAACCCGACGCCTATTGTGGCGGAACTTTGGCGCCGCCATGTCCCGTTCGCTGCTTGGAGCAATCCCCCATGGCCCGCAATAAAATCGCGCTCGTCGGCGCCGGCAACATCGGCGGCACGCTGGCTCACCTGGTTGGTCTGAAGGAGCTTGGCGACGTCGTCCTGTTCGACATCGTGGAAGGCGTACCGCAGGGCAAGGCGCTCGATCTCGCCGAATCCTCCCCGGTCGAAGGCTTCGATTGCGCGATGAAGGGCGCCAACGACTACAAGGACATCGCGGGCGCCGACGTCGTCATCGTCACCGCGGGCGTGGCGCGCAAGCCGGGCATGAGCCGCGACG
>DAINCG010000430.1:0-4073 GCA_036732525.1 Pseudomonadota bacterium
CCTTGGGCGTCGACCGGATGACGGCGGCGGAGGGCGTGCACCGGGTCGTCAACACGACGATGGCGGAGGGCGTGCGCCTCGTCTCCGTCCGGCGCGGCGTCGATCCGCGCCGCTTCGCACTCTTGTCCTTCGGCGGCGCGGCGGGCGTGCACATCACCGAGATCGCGCGCGGGCTGGAGATCGGGCGGGTGTTCGCGCCCCGCGTCGCCTCCGTCCTCTCCGCCTGGGGCATGCTCGCGACCGACCTCCGCTTCGAGGCGGCGCGCAGCCATATCGGCGACGCCGGCGCGCTCGACGCCGAGGGTCTGAAGGCGCTTTTCGCCGAACTGGAGACGGAGGCGCGCGGCCGGTTGGAGCGCGCCGGCTTCACGGGCGAGGTGCAGGTCCGCCGGTCGGCCGACATGCGTTATGGCGAGCAGATCTTCGAGATCGACGTCAACCTGGACGGCGTCGACTTCGACGGTCCCGGCATGATGGAGGAGATCGCGCGCCGCTTCCATGCGCGCCATGAGGAGCTTTTCACCTACAGCCTGCCGGACCAGGAGGCGGTGCTGGTGAACGCCCGCGCCGCCGCCATCGGCGTGCTGCCCGATCTGCCGCAGGAGCCGGCGGCGGAGGCCGGCGCGCCGGCGGCGCCGCGCTCCAAGCGGCCGGTCTACATGGGCGGCAAGACGATCGAGACGCCGGTCTACGACTTCGACGCGCTGGCGCCGGGCCAGCAGATCGACGGGCCGGCCATCGTCGAGTCCGAGACGACGACCGTCGTCCTTCGCCCCGGCGACCGCGCGACGACGACGCCCTTCCGTTGGCTGGACATCGAGGTGGGCCAGACATGACCGACGCCGAACATCCCTGGCAGTGGCCGGAGACGACCTGGCGGCCGATCGTCGAGAAGGTGCGCGCCGGCCGTTCGCTCGCGCCGAAATCCTGGCCAGGCGGCAAGCGCGTCGCGGTGGCGCTTTCGTTCGACAGCGACCACGAGACGACGACGCTCCGCTGGGGCAGCGATTCGCCGGGCACGCTGTCGGCGAACCAGTATGGCGCCCGCAAGGGCGTGCCGCGCATCCTGGAGCTGCTGAAGCGCCACGACATCCCTGCGACATTCTACGTGCCGGCGGTGACGGCGATGCTGCACCCGGACGAGCAGCGCCGCATCGTGGCGGAAGGGCACGAGATCGGCATCCATTCCTGGATCCACGAGATGAACTCGACCCTGCCGCCCAAGGACGAGCGCGACCTGCAGATGCGCGCCGCCGACGTGCTGGAGAAGGTGTCCGGCCAGCGCCCGGTCGGCATCCGCACGCCGAGCTGGGACTTCAGCCCGGTCACGCTCTCGATCACGCGGGAAATGGGCCTGCTCTACGACTCCTCGCTGATGGCCGACGACGAGCCCTACGAACTTCTGGAGGACGGCGCGCCGACGGGCGTCGTCGAAATCCCGGTCGAGTGGATCCGCGACGACGCCCCCTATTTCACCTTCGATTTCCGCCGCAATGCGCGCCCCTTTACGCCGCCCTCCGGCGTGCTCGAAATCTTCAAGTCGGAGTTCGACAAGGCGCGGGACGAAGGCGGCCTGTTCCAACTGACCATGCATCCGCACTTCATCGGCCATCGCTCCCGCATGGTCGTCCTGGAAGCGCTGATCGAGCATATCGGGCATACCAACGACGCCTGGTTCGCCACCCACGCCGATGTCGCGCGCTGGTGCCTGGAGCAGGCAGGGTAGGGCATATCGCCTTAATACCATTGGCCAGCCTGACGGGCTGTGCATACGCAAGTAGACCAACAGAATGCCGCCGCGCTTTCTGCAACAACTGACTCTAAGGAAGTTCTCCCGGAGGCCGCCGCCGCGTTCCATCAGCGAATGCGACGACAATATGTTCCGGCGCGGCGCAATCCTTTCGAACCGGCCGATCGGCAACCTGCCGTCGACGTTTATGCCGCTGGCGGTCGAGGGCCTGCACATTGCGCATCACGTCGCCGATGCCGTCCATGTGCAGCGGTCCGGCAGGCAGGCGATCGTTCTCTTCGGTTACGCCATCTGCTCAATGACCGGCGTCGACGACGGCGCGCGCATTGCCGAAATTCTGTTGAACTGCCTGACGCGCGGACCGGAGACGCTGTACAACTATCTTCAGACGCTCGGCGGTCGGTATGTCGTTGCGTTCCGGGACGGCGACCGGTGGCGTCTCGTCAACGATGCGGCTGGGATGCGCTCACTCTATTTCGGTCGGTCGGCGACCGCGCGTTACGTCGCGACGCACGTCAATCTGATCGCGATGCAGGACGTCGACGCGCCGCCGCGCAAGATGGCCTCGCGTCTCGGCTATCCGGGCAACCTGACGCCGCTCGCCGGCGTCTATCTGCACAATCCGTCGACGGTGCTGGCGCTCGACGATTTCGATACGGCGCGGCCCTTCCTGCTTGGCGCGTCGCGCAGCTACACGCCGCAAGAGGTCGCGGCCGCGATCCTGCGGCGCGGGCGGACGCAGGCTGCGGCGCTGGCGCGGCCGGGCGACGCCGTCGTTTCGCTGACGGCGGGCGTGGATAGCCGCATGACGCTCGCCTGCCTGCTGCCGACGGCCGACCGTTTCCGGTTCTTCACCTATGACAACGGCGCCGCGGCGTCGCTCGAGCGCGACGTCGAGGGCGCGCAGGCGCTTGCGGCGTCCTTCGGCCTGACGCTCCGCCTCGTGCCCGTTCCGGCCGCGCCGATAAGGCGGGACTTGCTGCGCGTGCTGGCGAACAACACCATGCAGGAGCATGGTCAGAAGCTGGCGCAGGCGTTGGTCGACGCGTTCGGCGCGCAGGCCGGTCGCCATGTCCGCTCGAACATCGGCGAAGTCTTCCACGTCTCCGACATCGACAAGTTCGCCTATCGCGCGCGCCGCACGATCGAGGACTATCGCGACGTCGCCGCCGCCTATCGGACGCTCGCCGCCTATCCGCCGGATTCGGCTGTGCGCGTCGACGAGGCATTCCGGTTCTGGTCGGAGAAGGGGCGGCACGGCGAGAGCCGGTTGAGCATGCGCGACGCCTATTTCGTGGAGCATCGCATGGCGTCCTGGGTCGCCAATGTGCTGAACGAGCAGGATGTCGCGTTCGACACGACGATCCTCTTCAACACGCGCGAACTCCTGAATATGGCGGCCGCCGTCCCACGCCGGATCCGTGCGACGGGCGCGATCCCGCGTGAAGTCTTCCGGCAGTCGGGCTACGACCTGACGCGCCTGCCCATCAACGGCAAGTCCTGGCGTTAGATCGAACACGCCTCGGGGCCGAGGCATTCTCGGTGGGTCGTCCTGGAAGAGAAATCGAGCACATCGGTCACGCCAACGACGCCGGCTCACCACCTGCGCCGGCGTCGCGCGCCAACGCCTGGAGGGAGCCTGCTAGCGGGAGGCCTTAAGCCGAATAAAGCGCTCGCGCGGCCCGCATCGGGGCGATACGCTGCCGGCTTTGCCAGTCGCAGCGGGCGCATCGAGCAGCCCGCGACGCATCCCATTTTTGATGTTCGCGGCGCCGCAGGCAGCGGCGCGCGACGGAGCCGAGCAGCCGACGTGCGCATCGCGCCCGAAGAAGTCCTGCTGGAGCCGGCGACCGTTCCGGCGTCGCCCGCGCTGGAGCGCGACAGTCCGGACGACGGCCTGTTCCGGCGCGGCGTCATCTTCTCCGATGGCGACATTCCGAAGCCGCCCGCCTGGTTTCGGGCGGGCGCCGTCGACGGCCTTGCCTATGCGGCGCACCGGGCGACGCGCCTCGCGATCCGGCGGGGGCCCTCCGCCGGGATCCTGTTGGCCGGCTACGCCATCTGCACGATCTCCGGCGAGGACGACGGCGATGCGATCGCGGAACGGCTCTACCGGCGGCTGATCGCGGGGGAGGACGCGTTCTACGCCGAACTCAACACGCTGAACGGCCGCTATGTGGTCGCCTTCCGGCGGGGCGGCGGCTGGCGGTTCGTCAACGACGCGGCCGGGCTGCGCTCGCTGTTCTTCGGCCAGGCGCCGTCGGGCCATTTCGTCGCGACCCACCTTCGCCTGATCCGGATGCAGGCGCCCGATATGCCGGCG
>DAINCG010000431.1:0-2675 GCA_036732525.1 Pseudomonadota bacterium
AGGCGGAATGGGGCCCGCATGGCGGCGACCGCGTCCGATTCCTGGCGCGCGCCAATCCGGGCCAGGCGTTCGGGCCGATGCACCGGGTGGCGAGCGGCGGCGAACTCGCCCGCTTTGCGCTGGCGCTCCGCGTCGTCCTGGCCGCGAGCGGCGCGGCGGCGACCCTGGTCTTCGACGAGGTCGACGCCGGCGTCGGCGGCGCCACGGCGGCGGCCGTCGACGAGCGCCTGAAGCGCCTCTCCGCCGGCGTCCAGGCGCTGGTCGTGACCCATTCGCCGCAAGTCGCCGCGATCGGCGACGCGCATTTCCGGGTCGAGAAGGATGAGCGCGCCGACGGGCGGGTGACGACGACGGTCGTTCGCCTCGACGACGCGGAACGGCGCGAGGAATTGGCGCGCATGCTGTCCGGCGCCGATGTGACGGCTGAAGCCCGCGCCCAGGCGAAAAGACTGTTGGAGAAAGCATAGATGGCGAAGGACCTTGCCGCCGTCGCGGTCGACGATCTGACCGCCGTCGAAGCGCGGCGGGAGCTCCGCCGGCTGGCCCGCGAGATCGCGGAACACGACCGGCTTTACTATCTGGCCGAACAGCCGGTCATCACGGATGCGGAATACGACGCGCTCCGCGAACGCAACCTTGCGATCGAGGCGCGCTTTCCCGGTGAGAAGCGAAAAGATAGCCCCAGCGACCGCGTCGGCGCCCCGGTCGCGGCCAGCCAGGGTTTCGCCAAGGTGCGGCACGCGCGCCCGATGCTCTCGCTCGGCAACGCCTTCGCCGAGGAGGACGTCGTCGAGTTCGAGCAGCGCATCCGCCGCTTCCTGAGCCTCCCCGCCGAGGAACCGGTCAGGTTGACCGCCGAGGCGAAGATCGACGGCCTGTCGCTCTCCATCCGCTATGAGAACCGCGAGCTTGTCCTGGCCGCGACGCGCGGCGACGGCGAGGAAGGCGAGGACGTCACCGCCAACGTCCGCACGATCGACAATGTGCCGAACCGCCTGCCCGACGACGCGCCCGACCTGCTGGAGGTGCGTGGCGAGGTCTATCTCAGCCATTCGGAGTTCGAGCGCATCAACCGGGACCGGGAAGCGGCGGGCGAGCCGCTTTACGTCAATCCCCGGAACTCGGCTTCGGGCGCGCTCCGTCAGCTCGATTCGAGCATTACGGCGTCCCGCAAGCTGCGCTTCTTCGCCTATGGCTGGGGCGAGATTTCGGCGCCGCTCGCGGAAACGCAGAGCGGCGTGCTGGAGCGCTTCAAGGCGTTCGGCTTAACCGTCAACCCGCTGACGCGGACGGTCGAGGGCGCCGCCGGCGCGCTCGAGGTCTACCGGGAGATCGAGGCGGCGCGGCCGGAGCTCGATTACGATATCGACGGCGTCGTCTATAAGGTCGACCGCCTCGACTGGCAGAACAGGCTCGGCCAGGTCGCCCGCGCGCCGCGCTGGGCCGTCGCCCACAAGTTCAAGGCGGAGCAGGCCGAGACGAAGCTCCAC
Organism: Pseudomonadota bacterium; assembly: GCA_036732525.1. Taxonomy (GTDB): domain Bacteria; phylum Pseudomonadota; class Alphaproteobacteria; order Bin95; family Bin95; genus VMCJ01. The sequence goes on from DAINCG010000431.1 coordinate 1,491, forward strand.
GCCATCGAAATCCAGGTCGGCCGCACCGGCGCGCTGACGCCGGTCGCCCGGCTGGAGCCCGTGTTCGTCGGCGGCGTCACCGTATCGAACGCGACGCTGCACAACGCCGACGAAATCGCCCGCAAGGACATCCGCGTCGGCGACACGGTCGTGATCCAGCGGGCGGGCGACGTCATCCCGCAGGTCGTCCGCGCCGTCCTGGAAAAGCGGCCTTCCGACTCGAAGCCCTATGAGTTTCCGACGCATTGCCCGATCTGCGGCAGCGAAGCGAACCGCGGCGCGGACGCCGGCGACGCCGTCACGCGCTGCACCGGCGGCCTGTTCTGCGCCGCCCAGCGGCTGGAGCGCCTGAAGCATTTTGTTTCCCGCGACGCATTCGATATCGAGGGCCTGGGCGGCAAGCGGGTCGAGGAACTGATCGAGCGCGGCGCGGTCAAGGCGCCGGCCGACTTTTTCACGCTGGAGCGCCGGGCGGCGGCGGGCGACCTCGCAATCGCCGACTGGGACGGTTGGGGACGGACCAGCGTCGACAACCTGTTCGACGCGATCCGGGCGCGCCGGACGATCGGTCTCGACCGCTTTCTCTACGCGCTCGGCATCCGGCAAATCGGCACGGCGACGGCGAAGCTGCTCGCTCGCCACTACGGCACGCTGGAGCGGCTGCAGGAGGCGCTGTCCGCAGCCGCAGACGTCGAAGGCGAAGCCTATGCGGATCTGATCGCCATCGACGGCATCGGCGTCAGCGTCGCGGCCGACCTGATCGCCTTCTTCCACGACCCGCAGAATCAGGAGGTTCTGGCCGGCCTCGCCGACATCCTGGAGATCGAGACGGTAGCCAGGCCCTCCGGTCAGGCCGACTCGCCGGTTTCGGGCAAGACGCTGGTCTTCACCGGCTCGCTTGAGGCGATGTCCCGCAACGAAGCCAAGGCGCGGGCGGAGGCGCTGGGCGCAAAGGTCGTCGGCAGCGTGTCCAAGAAGACGGATATCGTCGTCGTCGGCGCCGACGCCGGCTCCAAGGCGAAGAAGGCGCAGGAGCTTGAACTCACGATTTGGACGGAAGCCGACTGGCTCGCCGTCGCGGAAGGATCCTGATCAACGTCATGTCGCTGGAACTGAGGGATTTCGAAGCGGCGCGCCGGCGCATCGCCGGCCGCGTGCGCCATACGCCGCTGTTCGACCCCACAC
>DAINCG010000431.1:2691-4063 GCA_036732525.1 Pseudomonadota bacterium
GACGGCGGGGCGGGCGCGGAAGTGCTGCTGAAACTGGAGAACCTGCAGGCGTCGGGCTCGTTCAAGGCCCGCGGCGCCATGAACAAGCTTCGGACGCTCGACCCGGCGGCGGCCGAAGCCGGCCTCATTACGGCGTCCGGCGGCAATCACGGGCTTGCCGTCGCCTGGGCGGCGCATTCGGCGGGCGTTCCGGCGACGGTCTACCTGCCGACCTCCGCCCCGCCGGCGAAGGCCGCCGGCCTCGAAGCGCTCGGCGCGGAGGTCGTGATCGAAGGCGACGTCTGGGACGACGCCAACCGCGCCGCGCTCAAGGCGGCGGACGCGCGGGCGATGACCTACGTGCATCCCTTTGCCGACCCGGAGGTCATAGCGGGGCAAGGCACGCTCGGTCTCGAAATATTGGAAGAGGTTCCGGACGCCGACACGCTCCTGGTCGCCATCGGCGGCGGGGGACTGATCGCCGGCGTGGCGACCGCGGCGAAAGCCGTCAAGCCCGGCATCCGCATCGTCGGCGTCGAGCCGACCGGGGCGCCGACGCTATACGAAAGCTTGAAGGCCGGCGGTCTGGTCACCCTGGCGGGCATCGAGACGGCGGCCGGCACGCTGGCGCCGCGCCGGTCCATGCCGCTCAATTTCGAGATGATCGCCGCCGCGGTCGACAAGATGGCCTTGGTGACCGACGCCGAGATGACGGAAGCCGCGCGGCTGCTCTGGCGGGAATTCGGGCTTGGCGTGGAGCTGGCCGGGGCGGCGGCGGCGGCGGCGCTGATGTCCGGGCGATACACGCCGGCGCCGGGCGAAACCGTCGTCGCGATCGTTTGCGGCAAGGGGACCGACGGCCAGTGACCCGGCCGCAACGAAAAACGGCCCTGGCTTTCGCCAGGGCCGTTCGAGACCGTTATCCGGTCAGCGTCAGCGCATCCTGCGCCCGCCGCTGAACAGATGGCCGATCAGGCTGATCACCAAGAGAACCAAGGCGACGACGAAGACGATCTCGGCGATGCCGGCCGCGGCGGATGCAATGCCGCCGAAGCCGAGGACGCCGGCGATGATCGCGACGACGAGAAATGTGAGAGCCCAACCTAACATGATGCTTCTCCTTATCCGGACCCGGCGGCGAATGCGCCGCCACCGGGCGAATTTCTGTTACCGACCGTTCGACTTTTCGACTTGGTCGTAGATGTAGCCGCCGGCCGCGCCGGCCGCGCCGCCGATCGCCGCGCCGCAGGCGACGCAGCCGCCGGTCGCGAGCGTGCCGGCCGCGCCGACGCCGGCGCCGATCGCGCCGCCGGACAGGGTCCGCTGCTGGGTGTCGTTCATGCCGGAGCAGCCAGCGAGGCCTAAGCCGAGGGCGAGCACTGCTGCGGGAACA
>DAINCG010000432.1:0-4053 GCA_036732525.1 Pseudomonadota bacterium
ACTCGACGGGTATGACGTCCACTTCCTGACCGGCACCGACGAGCACGGGCAGAAGGTGGAGAAGGCGGCCGCGGACGCGGGCGTCGATCCCCAGGCGTTCACCGACCGCGTGTCCCAGCGCTTCCGCGATCTCGCAACCGCGATGAATTTCTCGCATGACGACTTCATCCGCACGACGGAAGATCGCCACACAGAATCCGCGCAAGCGATCTGGCGTCGACTGATCGAGCGCGGCGAGATCTATCTCGGCGCCTATGCCGGCTGGTACGCCGTGCGCGACGAGGCGTTCTACGCGGAAAGCGAACTGACGGAGGGGCCGGGCGGCCAGAAGCTCGCGCCGAGCGGCGCGCCGGTCGAATGGGTCGAGGAGCCGAGCTACTTCTTCCGCCTGTCGGCCTGGCAAGACCGCCTGCTGAAGTTTTATGAGGAAAACCCCGACTTTATAGCCCCAACTTCGCGTCGGAACGAAGTCGTCAGCTTCGTGAAGGGGGGCTTGCAGGACCTGTCCGTCTCCCGCGTCAGTTTCAAGTGGGGCGTGCCGGTGCCCGACGACGCCGACCACGTGATGTACGTCTGGCTGGACGCGCTGACCAACTACATCACCGCGGTCGGTTTCCCCGAAACGGAGAGCGACGCCTACAAGCGCTTCTGGCCGGCGGACCTGCACATGGTCGGCAAGGACATCCTGCGGTTCCACGCGGTCTATTGGCCAGCCTTCCTGATGGGCGCCGGCCTTGAGCCGCCGAAACGCGTCTTCGCGCATGGCTGGTGGACGAACGAAGGCCAGAAGATCTCGAAGTCGCTCGGCAACGTCATCAAGCCTTATGACCTGATCGAAGCATACGGGCTTGATCAGACGCGATATTTCCTGCTGCGCGAAGTGCCGTTCGGCAATGACGGCGACTTCTCGAAGCGCTCGATGATCGCGCGGATGAACAACGAGCTGGCGAACGATTACGGCAATCTGGCGCAACGCGTGCTGTCGATGATCGCGAAGAACCTGGGCGGAGTCGCGCCGACGCCGGGCGACCTGACCGACGACGACGAGACGCTGTTGGCCGCCGCCGCTGCGCTGCCGGCGGAGCTTCGCCCGCTGCTGGACGCTCAAAGCTTCCACGAGGCGCTGGAGAGCGTCTGGATCGTGATCCGCGCGTCGAACGCCTATGTCGACCGGCAGGCGCCCTGGGCGCTGCGCAAGACCGATCCGGATCGCATGGCGACGGTGCTCTACGTGCTGGCGGAGACGATCCGCCGGCTCGCCATCGTGACGCAGCCGTTCATGCCGGACGCGTCCGCGAAGCTGCTGGACCAGGTCGGCGCCCCGGCGGACGCGCGGGACTTCGCCGCCATCGCCGACGCGCCGCTTCAGCCGGGGGCCACGCTGCCGAAGCCGGCAGGCGTCTTCCCGCGTTATCAAGGCGAGGAGGAACCGGCGGCATGACGACGCCAAGGCTCGTCGACAGCCACTGCCACCTGGACTACCTGGAGGGCGACGCGCGGGCCGAAGCGGTGGCGCGGGCCGTCCGCGCCGGCGTCCGCGGCATGCTGACCATCTGCACCAGCCTCGCGGCGGTCGAGGACGTCCGGCGGATCGCCAAGGCGCACGCGCCGCATGTCGGCATGGCTGTCGGCCTGCATCCGCACCGGGTCGGCGAGGAAGGCGTGCCGGAGGAGGCGGCTCTGACGGCGCTCGGCCAGGACCCGGGTGTCGCCGGGCTCGGCGAGACCGGCCTCGACTACTATTACGACCGCAGCCCGCGGGAGATGCAGCAGGAGAGCTTCCGCCGGCACATCCGCGCGGCGAAGGCCTCGGGCGTGCCGTTCATCGTGCACACCCGGAACGCGGACGCGGACACGGCGACGATCCTGACGGAAGAGGCGGGCGGCGGCGACCTCGCGGGCGTGCTGCACTGCTTTTCGTCCGGCCGCGCCTTGGCGGAACGGGCGCTCGATCTTGGGCTCTACATCTCGCTTTCCGGCATCCTGACGTTCGGCAATGCGGAAGAGGTGCGCGCGATCGCGGCCGACGTGCCCCTCGACCGGCTCCTCGTTGAAACGGACGCGCCCTTCCTTGCGCCGAAACCCTTGCGCGGCAAGCCGAACGAACCGGCCTACACCGTTCATACAGCGCGAAAATTGGCTGAAGTTAAAGGAATATCCGAAGACGAGCTCGCGGCGGCGACCACCGCCAACTTCGCCCGGCTCTTCCCGAAGGCCAGCGGCCTGGCCTCCGCATGAAGCTGACGATCATGGGCGCCGGCTCTTCGCCCGGCGTTCCCGACACGATGGGCAGATGGGGCGCCTGCGACCCGAACGAACCCAAGAACCGCCGCACCCGCGCGAGCGTGCTGATCGAGGCCGCGGGCCAGCGCATCGTCGTCGATACCGGTCCGGATTTCCGTGAGCAGATACTGCGGTCGGGCCCTGGCCCGCTCGATGCGGTGATCTACACCCACGCCCATGCGGACCATGTTCATGGCATAGACGACGTTCGCGCCATCAACGCCATGATGCAGCGGCAAATTCCGGCGTATGGCTACAAGGAAACGCTGGAAGAGATCGCCAGGCGATTCGCCTATGTCTTTACGCCGCCGACGCCGGAGCGCGGCTGGTTCCGTCCGAGCCTCGGCGCCAATCCGATCGAGAGCGGCGGGCTTCGGATCGGCGACGCCGAGTTGCTGCTGTTCGAGCAGGACCATGCGGTCTGCCGCACGGTCGGCGTCCGCGTCGGCGACATCGCATACTCGACGGACGTCGTGCGCCTCGACCCGGACGCCATGCGCGCGCTCAAGGGCGTGAAGACCTGGATCGTCGGCTGCCTTCGGCGCGAACCGCACTTCGTCCACGCCGGGATCGATCAGGTCATGGCATGGGCCGACAGGATCGGACCCGACCGGGTGATCCTGACGCATATGAACCACACGATGGATTACGCGGACCTTTGTTCAGAACTGCCGCGCGGCATCGAGCCCGGCTATGACGGCCTGACGGTAGACGCGTAGGCGACATCGAGAGCGCCGCCGCGGTAGGGCCAATAGCCCCAGGGATCGCGGGCGATATGGCAGACGTCTGGCCAATCCAGGCGTTCCAGCCCCCAGGCGGACGCGCTTTCGAAGCTGCTCCACCGGCCGTTCTCTCGCCAGAGCATGCCGCCCGGGCCCATGTCCGGGTGCAGCATGAGTTCGACATCGAAGGCCGCGCCGGCGGGAAGCATCGGGCCAAGCCATGTGTGCGGGCTCCGTCCAGGGGTCGGCTGAAGGATGACGGCGAGGCGACGCGCCTGGCCGACCAGGCCAATCCAGAGCGGCATTGCGCCTGTTTCGCCGGCAGCGAACAGGGTCTGCCGCGCGCCGGAGCTGTCAGCGTCCGCAATCCCTCGGAAGCGGAGCGACAGAAGCGGGTTCTTGGGCCAAGGGCGCGGACCGGACTTCAGCGCAGTCCAGCGATCGGGCTCCGGCGGCGGCCAGGACAGGCGTTCGCGCAGTCGGCCCGTATCATCTAGAACCTGCTAGCGAAGACCGTCCATATCGAGCGCCATCTGAACACAGTGGTGGAACTCGTTCTCCTTTGGCATCAGATGCGCCGTGCCGGCGCCCGCGCTCACGATCTGCAGCACGCCCTGGCGCGACTGCACGTCGAACGCAAGGATATGGCTCGAAAGGTATGCGATGACGCCGTTCTCGACGAGGATTTGCCAGAAAGGGCCGACATGCTCCGGACCGATGGTCCGCTGATAGGGGCCGACATAGCCGTTCACGGGATACGCCGGATAGTGACCGACGACCAGTTTCCAACGGGCGTCGCCATGCGCCTTGAGGGTCGCTTCGAGCCATTCGGTTTCGAGATGGCCTTCGCCGCCAAGGTCCTCGGCGAGCGCATGAACCACCACGAGTAGGAGGTCGCCGTCGCGGACGTAGTATGCGAGGCCTTCCTGGCCGGGCGGGCCGTTGCGCGGCATGTCCAGGATGTCGGCGAACACGGCCGCGCTCATCGGGTCGTAGACCGTGTGGTTCGCCGTCGTATGAAATGTGCGGATGCCGGTTGCGCGCGCCC
>DAINCG010000433.1:0-4049 GCA_036732525.1 Pseudomonadota bacterium
CCGCCAGGTCCGAAGAGCACGTCGTCGCCGGCGTCGCCGAAGATCAGGTCCGACGCGCCGACGCGGGGCGCCGACGGACTGCCGCCGTCGCCCAGAATGCGGTCGTTCCCGTCGCCGCCGATCAGCGTGTTGGCCTCGGGCGACGCCAGCATCATGTCGTCGCCGGCGAGCAGCAGGTCGAGGAACCCATCAAATTCGCCCGCCTGGAGCAGTGCGCCGCCGACCGCCGCGTCCGCGTTGATGCCGCCCATGACGAAGCGCGCGGCCGGGGTGTCGATGCGGACATGGGTGACCAGGCCGCCAGAGAAGAAGCCGTCGGCGTCGTACGTGAAGCTGTTCGTCACGTCGAACAGGCGGATGTCATGGCCGGTCGGCCCGATGGCGCGCAGGAAATCCGACTCCGCCACGACCAGCGTCGCGCCGCCGTCCGGCAGCGTCGGGTCGATGTGGGCGTCGGCCGCCATCGAATACGTGCCGGCGCCGGTGATTCGGATCGAAGCCATCGTCTTGCCCTCCTGGTACGCGGGCGATCCGATTGCGCCGCCCCGGCAGCCTCAGTTCAACGCAACTATGTTACGCTCCTGATTCGCCTTGGCGGGCGCGCCGCTTCGTCGCGGCAGTCGATGCTCAGTCCTTGAAGGTATGGACCGGCGCCGGAAACGTCCGCGCGCGGACTTCATCTGCATAGGCGCCGATGGCCTTGTCGGCGGCTTCGCCGAGTTCGGCGTAGACCTTGGCGAACTTCGGCCGGAAGTCCGGGAACATGCCGAGGATGTCGTCGACCACCAGGATCTGTCCGTCGCAGGCCGGCGAGCCGCCGATGCCGATGGTGACGGCCGCGATCTCGGTCGTGATCTTGGCGGCGATCGAGGCGGTCGTCTTCTCGATGACCACGCCGAAGCAGCCGGCGTCGCTCAGCGCCTTGGCGTCGGCCATCAGCCTGTCGGCGTCCGCGCCGCGGCCCTGCACCTTGTAGCCGCCGAGCGCGTTGACGGACTGCGGCGTCAGGCCGATGTGGCCCAGCACCGGCACGCCGCGCCGAACCAGGAAGTCGACGGTCTCGGCCATGTGGGCGCCGCCTTCCAGCTTGATCGCCCCGCAGCCGGTTTCGGCCATGACGCGGGCGGCGTTGCGCATCGCCTGTTCGCGCGACTCCTCGTAGGCGCCGAAAGGCATGTCGACGACGACGAGCGCCCGCTCGGAGTGTGTTACGACCGCCCGCCCGTGGGCAATCATCATGTCGAGCGTGACGCCGACCGTCGACGGCAGGCCGTAGACGGTCATGCCGAGGGAGTCGCCGACCAGGATCAGGTCGCAATGCCGGTCGACCATCGCCGCGATGGGCGCCGTATAGGCGGTCAGGCAGGGGATCGCCTCGCCGCCCTTGGCGGCGAGGATGTCGGGCGCCGTCTTGCGGCGGATTGTCTTGTGCTGGCTCATCGGTCCCGGCCGTCGGGGCGGCCGCTGCGGGAAACGGGCGGCGATCCTATCAGGCGTCGCCCTTCGACGGGAAGAACCGGTTCTCCGGGCGCGGCAGGCCCAGATGATCGCGGAGAGTCACGCCCTCATATTCCTTTCGGAAAAGGCCGCGGCGCTGGAGTTCCGGCACAACCTTGTCGACGAAATCGTCGAGCCCGGCCGGCAGGTAGGGGAACATCACGTTGAAGCCGTCGGACGGCTCCTGCATCAGCCAGGCCTCCATTTCGTCGGCGATGCTCGTCGCCGTGCCGACGATGGCGTGCCCGGCATAGCCGCCGAACCGCCCGGCGAGTTCGCGGACGGTCAGGTTCTCTTCCGCCGCGAGCTTCATGACGCGCTCCCGCCCGCTCTTGGAAGCGTTCGTCTCCGGCGTCTCCGGCAGCGGCCCGTCCGGATCGAACTTGGACGCATCGTGGCCGAGCGCGATCGAAAGGGAAGCGATGGCGCTGTCGTAGTGGACGAGGCTGTCCAGATGCAGCCGCTTCTCCCGCGCCTCGGCCTCGCTGTCGCCGACCACGACGAGCGCGCCGGGCAGGATTTTCATGTGCTCCCGCGGCCGGCCGAACGCCGCCATGCGATCCTTCACGTCCCGGTAGAACGCCTTGCCGTCCGCGATGGTGCGCTGGGAGGTGAAGACCATCTCCGCCGTCTCGGCGGCCAATTGCTTGCCGTCTTCCGAGGCGCCCGCCTGCACGATCAGCGGCCAGCCCTGCACCGGCCGGGCGATGTTGAGCGGCCCGCGCACCTTCAGGAACTCGCCCTTGTGGTCGAGGACATGGAGGCGGTCGGGGTCGAAGAAGACGCCGCTTTCAACGTCGCGGATGAAGGCGTCGTCGGCCCAACTGTCCCAGAGGCCGGTCACGACCTCGTAGAACTCCCGCGCCCGCCGGTAGCGTTCGGCATGGGGCATCTGGTCGTCCATGCCGAAGTTGCGCGCCGCGTCGGGGTTGGAGGTCGTGACGATGTTCCAGCCCGCGCGCCCGCCGCTGATGTGATCGAGAGAGGCGAAGCGCCGGGCGATCATGTAGGCGGGTTCGAACGTGGTCGACGCCGTCGCGATCAGGCCAAGGCGGCTCGTTTTCATCGCGAGCGCCGGCAGCAGCGTCAGCGGATCGAACGACGTCACCGTGGCGCTGCGCTTCAGCGCGTCCATCGGCATGTTCAACACGGCCAGATGGTCGGCCATGAAGAACGCGTCGAACTTGCCTTCCTCCAGCTTCTGGGCGTAGCGGACGAGGGCGTCCAAATTGAAGTTCGCGTCCGGCGTGCCGCCCGGATAGCGCCAGGCGGCGGTATGGATGCTGACCGGCCGCATGAAGGCGCCCAGATGCAGCCGCTTGGTCATGGGAGGTGTCCTATCTGGCGGATCTGAGGGCGCGCCAGACCTTCTCCGGCGTCGCGGGCATGTCGATCGGACCGCAGCCGCGGCTCGCCAGCGCGTCTGCGACGGCGTTCATCACGGTCTGGCTGCCGGCGATGGCGCCGGCCTGCCCGCTGCCCTTGACGCCGAGCGGGTTGGCGGCGGTCGGCAGGCCGTCGAAGCGGATGTCGAAATTGGGCAGCGTCCGCGCCATCGGCGCCGCGTAGTCCATCAGCGTCGCGGAGAGGCACTGGCCCGTGTCGTCGTAGACGATCCGCTCGCCGAGCGCCTGCCCGATGCCCTGCGCCAGGCCGCCATGGACTTGGCCCTCGATCATCTGGCCGTCCAGGATCGCGCCGTAGTCGTCGACGCCCTTGTAGCTCAAGAGCGTGACGTCGCCTGTCTCGGGGTCGATCTCGACCTCGGCGGCGTGGCAGCCGATCGGCCAGGTGATCGGCGCATCGTCCCAGCGGAAGAAGCTGTCGAGGCCGTCGTCCAGGTCGAACTCCGGCTGGCGGGCGGCCGCCGCGACGTCCTCCAGCGCGACCATCCGGCCGTCGCCGGCGACGAACTGACCGTCGCGGAAGGACAACTCCTCGACGCCCGCCTGCAGCAGCCCGGCGGCGACGGCCATGCCCTTCTCCAGCGCCATGTCGATCGCGCCGACGATGGCCGTGCCGCCCATATGCATGGAGCGGGCGCCGCCGTGGCCGTGGCCCATGCGGGTCTCACGGGTGTCGGCCTGCACGTAGCGCACCTGCTCGATCTCGGCCCCCAGCCGTTCCGCGACGAGGCGCGAGAAGACGGTCTCGTGGCCCTGGCCGTTCGATTCGGTGCCGACACGGACTTCGATCATGCCGTCGTCGGCGAATCGGATCTCGGCGCCTTCCGACGGCGCGCCGCGCGCGCTTTCGAGGAAGCAGGCGAAGCCGAGACCGCGCAGGCGCCCCGCCGCCTCGCTTTCCTTGCGCCTGCCGGCGAAGCCCGGACGGTCGGCCAGGTCGGCAGCCGTCTGAATGATCTTGGGGAACTGTCCGCTGTCGACCGTAAAGCCGAACGGCGTCTTGTAGGGATATTCGGCGATAGCGTTCTTCAGGCGGATATCCACCGGGTCGTAGCCGAGCTGGCGCGCCGCCGCGTCGACCAGCCGCTCGATCATATAGTTGCCTTCGGGCTTGCCGGCGCCGCGATAGGCGTCGACCGGCGCGGT
>DAINCG010000434.1:0-4021 GCA_036732525.1 Pseudomonadota bacterium
CGTTCGGCGCGTGGGGCTTTCATGCCGAACGCCATGTTCTCGAAGGCCGTCATGTGCGGGTAGAGGGCGTAGGACTGGAACACCATCGCCACGCCCCGCTTCGACGGCGCGAGCCGCGTGACGTCCCGACCGCCGATCAGGATCTGCCCGGACGTCAGCGTCTCCAGCCCGGCGATCAGGCGGAGCAGCGTGGACTTGCCGCAACCCGACGGGCCGACCAGCGCCACGAACTCGCCGGGCTCGACCTCCAGATCGACGGATCGGACCGCAGTCGTCCGACCGAACGTCTTGTGCGCCTGCCGAAGGCTGACGCCGGCCTGTTCGCCTGCCGCCGTCCGCGTCATCCCTTGACCGCCCCCGCGGTCAGCCCGGAGACGATGCGGCGCTGGAAGATCAGCACCAACCCGATCAGCGGCAGGGTCACGATCATGGATGCGGCCATGATGTTCCCCCAGGGCAGTTCGTACTGTGAGGCGCCGGTCATCAGCGCGATGGCGACCGGCACGGTGCGCATGTCGTTGGAAAGCGTGAACGTCAGCGCGAACAGGAACTCGTTCCAGGCCGTGATGAACGCGAGCAGGCCCGTCGCCGCCATCGCCGGCCCGAGCAGCGGCAGAAAGACGTGCCAGAGCGCGCGGAAAGGCGTCGCGCCGTCGATATAGGCGGCCTCCTCCAACTCCCGCGGCAGTTCGCGCAGGAATGTCGTCAGCACCCAGACCGTGAACGGCAGGGTCAGCAGCATGTTCGCCAGCACCAGCGCCGGCAGCGTGTTGTAGAGCCCGAGCCAGCGGACCAGTTCGAACATGCCGGACAGGACGGCCACCTGCGGGAACATCGAAGCCGAGAGCACGCCCGCCAGCAGCAGGCCCCGCCCGCGAAAGGAAATGCGCGCCAGCGGAAACGCCGCGCTGACGCCGAGCGCGAGCGACAGCGACACGACGGCGAAGGCGACGGCGATCGAGTTCAGGATGTTCCGGCCGAACGGCTGCTCGACGAAGACTGCCACGTAGTTCGTGGCGTCAGGCTCGGGAAAATACGTCGTCTCAAAGAGTTCCGAGCCCTGCTTAAAGCTCGTCACAAAGGAATAGTAGAACGGAAAGATCGAGAAGAGGATGATCGCGCCGACGAGCGCGTAGAACGCGACGCGCGCCCAAAGCGGCCAGCCGATCATGACCGCGCCTCCGTCAGGCGCACGCGGCCGAGCGTCAGCACGCAGGCGACGGCGACGGCGATGATGAGGAACAACAGCGTCGCGGCGGCGGAGCCGTAGCCGACATCCTGGAAGTCGACGAGCTGCTGGCGGGCGAAGACGGACATGGTCATCGTGTCTTCGGAATTGCCGGTCATCACGTACATGAGGTCGAAGGCGCGGAGCGCGTCGAGGCTGCGGAAGATCACCGCCACCATCAGCGCCGGCCAGATCAGCGGCAGCGTCACCCGGAAGAACACCTTGACCGGATGGGTGCCGTCGATGCGCGCCGCCTCGTAGATGTCCCGCGGCAGCATCTGCAGCGCCGCCAGCACCAGCAGCGCCATGAATGGCGTCGTCTTCCAGACGTCGACCGCAACGACCGACCAGAGCGCTGTGTCCGCATTCGCGAGCCAGGCGACCGGTTCCGCGATCAGGCCGAGCGACATCAGGAGGTCGTTCGCCATGCCGAACTGGTCGTGCAGCATCCAGCCCCACATCTTCGCCGAGACGATCGTCGGGATCGCCCATGGGATCAGCACCACGGCCCGGAGCAGGCCGCGTCCCGGAAAGGCGACATTCAGGACGAGCGCGATGATCACGCCGAGAAAGGTCTCGAGGCCGACCGATACGACGGTGAAGACGAGCGTGTTCCAGAGCGCCTGCAGCCATGCGGGGTCGGCCAGGAGGCCGCCCCAGTCCGGATTGAAGAAGTTCTCCAATCCGACGAAGCCGACGTCGTCCAGCTGGTCGAGCCGGGCGTCGGTGAAGGCGAAGTAGATGGTCCGGCCGAGCGGCCACGCCCCGGCGATCGCAAGGGCAGCCAGCATAGGCGCTGTCATGTAGAGCGCCGAACGCTTGAACGACGATGTCATGGCCGGGCCGTCCGGACAGGAAGCTCCGCGGGCGGCTCTACCAGCCGCGCCGACGGACGGACTTCAGTTCGCCGGCAAGATCGGCCAACGCCGCATCGGCCTCGGCCTCGCCGGAGAGGACGTCGTGCGTCGCCTGCCAGAAGGCCGCCGAGACGCGGTTGTACTTGCCCTGCGTCGCGCGCGACGGCCGGGCGACCGCGTTCAGGAACGTCTCGTAAAGCTCGCCGAAGAACGGCGTCGCGGAGAGCACGTCCTCATCCTTGTAGAGATCGGGCCGCGTCGGGTTGTAGGAGCCCTCGACCGCCCGCGCCTTCTGAACGGCGGCAGACGTCAGGTACATGACGAGATCGGCAGCGACTTCCGGGTGTTCGGAATATTTCGAGACGGCGAGGTTCCAGCCGCCGAGCGCGCCGGTGTGCTGCCCGTCCGGCCCGCCCTTCGGCAATGCGACGACGCCCACCTTGCCCTTGACCGGGCTGTCGTCCGACTGGGCCAGCGCCCAGGCGTAGGGCCAGTTCCGCATGAAGACGGCGTCGCCCGCCTGGAAGACGCCGCGCGCCTCCTCCTCGGCATAGTTCAGCACGCCCGGCGGCGAAATCGCGCCCACCCAGGACGCCGCCTCCGTTAGCGCCTCGGCCGCCTTCGGGTTGTCGACGGTGATTTCGCCGTCGGCGTCGACGACCGTGCCGCCGCCATAGGCGTCGATCCATTCGAGCGCGTTGCAGGTGAGCCCCTCATAGGCGCGGCCCTGGAAGACGAAGCCCCACATGCGCTCCGACCCGGCGGCGCGCTCGGCCTTCTGGATCATGGCTGCGGTTTCGGCCATCTCCGCCCAGGTCTTGGGCGGCGCCTTGCCATGCTTTTCCAACAGGTCGGCCCGGTAGTAGAGGACGCCGGCGTCCGTGAACCACGGCATCGCCTTCAGCTCGCCGTCGACGGTGTTGTTCTCGACGATCGCTTCGAAGTGCTCCGCCTCGGCGCCGTCGGAATAGGGCGCGAGGTCGATCAGATGTCCGGCGAGCAGGCCTGGCCAGATCACGTCGATCTGGAAGACGTCGATGTCCGATGCGCCGGCCGCCAGAAGCTGCTGATAGAGCGCCAGCCGCTCGGTCGAGGAGTTTGGCGTCGACACCACTTCGACGCTGTGCCCCCTTTCCTTTTCCCAACTAGAGACGGCTTCCTTACAAAGTTGAAGCTCCATCCCGACTGCGCCGCAAGAAATAGATATTTCAGCCGATCTGGCATACGGCGAAATCAGCATTGCCCCGGACAAGATCAAGGCGACGGCTGCAAACCGCATGGTCACCCCCTTTTTTCGCGAAAGACCTCCTATTCATATGGGCAAAAGCGCAATTTTCAATATGCAGATTTGCTTTCGGGGGATTGGAATACGATTCGGGCGCGCACGGTCCTTGCCCCGGACGCGGCGCGGACCAGCGTCTTCTCGCTGCGAGAATGGCTTCGGCAGGCGGGCTCGGCCTGAGACTCAGGCTGCGCGGACGTCGGCGATGAACTGCGCGATGCTCTTGCCGAGGCTCTTCGAACGGACCGAAAGGTCTTCGGCGACATTGAGCGTGCTGGCGGCGGCTTCACTGGTTTCGGTCGACCCGGCGCTGACGCCGCGGATGTTGTCGACCACGCCGTCGACGCCCGCAGCCACCAGACTGACGCTGTGCGAAATCTCCTGCGTCGCCGCGGTCTGCTCCTCCATCGCGGCGGCGATCGCCGCCGACGCCGAATTCAATTGCTCGATCGCCTGCGCGACCGTGCGCATCGCCGCGACGGAGACGCCGGTCTGCGCCTGCATGGCTTCGATCTGCGCCCGGATATCTTCGGTCGCCTTCGCCGTCTGGTTCGCGAGCGCCTTCACCTCGGAGGCGACGACGGCGAAGCCCTTGCCGGCCTCGCCGGCGCGCGCCGCCTCGATGGTGGCGTTGAGCGCCAGAAGGTTGGTCTG
>DAINCG010000435.1:0-3965 GCA_036732525.1 Pseudomonadota bacterium
ACGCCGCTGCCGCGGTCGAGGTTAAGCTGAAACGTCTCCGCCTGATCGTCCCGGTGATGGCCGAGCAGCAGATGAAGCGCGCCGCGCTCCTGCGCCGCGGCTACGAGCAATCGATAGCGTTCCTGCCGGGCCCAGGCGGACCTGCCGCTGTCCGGCGGGGCGCCCGGAATGCGGCGGATGTCGGCGGCGATGCCGATCGCGGCCAGCGCAGCGGCCGCGACGCGCGCCTCTTCGGCCGATTCCGGCCGAAGCCCGTGATCGACGATTAGGGCGACCGCCGCGCCCGAGCGGACGGCGGCCCAGCGCTCCGCGAGCCAGACGAGGGCCATGCTGTCCGGCCCGCCGGAAACCGCGATGGCGAGCAGCGGCGCGGGCTCGAACGGGCCGAGCGGCGCCATCAGGTCTTCGAATTCGTCGTCCGTGATCGGGGCGAGCGCACGCACCGGAGCGGGCGGCTAGCTGCAGCCGATCGACTTGCTCTCGCGGCTGGCGGCGTTGCGGACGCGCGCCGGCGCGCCGCGGTAGTCCGAGAGCAGCTTGGCGAAACTGACGCAGGCCTCGTTCTTCTTGTCGAGCGCCGAAAGCGACATGCCGAGTTTCAGCAGGTTGTCGGCCGCCTTCGGGCCGTCGACGTCCGCCTGCCACGCTTCCAGGAACGCGGTCGCCGCATCCTGGTACTTCTGGCGGGCATAGAGCGTTTCGCCGACCCAGTAGCGCGCGTTCGGCGCAAGCTGATGGTCCGGATAGCGCTGCAGGAAGGTCCGAAAGGCCGCTTCGCCCTGCGCGAACTGGCCCTGGCCAAGCAGCCCATAGGCTGCATCGTACTCGGCCTGCGGCTCGCCCGTCGGCAAGGTTTGCGAGGCCGGGCTGGCCGCGCCGTCCGTCGCGGGCGGCGTTCCGATGTTCGCCGCGGACGGCGGGCGCGCGCTCTGCACGTCATTCAACTGACGCTCAAGCGCTTCGATCCGCTGGTCGGCCTGACGCAGGCGAAACTGCATCCGCTCGACCAGACCGGTCAGGTCGCGGACCTGACTGTCGAGCGCGGACAAACGCTCTTCCGTGCGCTGGCGATAGGCGAGATCCAACTCGCCCGATCGGTTCTGCGCCGCGGCCGGGAGGCTGAACAGCGCGGCGGCGGCGCACATGGCGATGACGAAATTCTTCATGCCGCGAAGCCTGCCGGGAAATTACGTCGAATTAATGGCGCGGCGCGGACCCTGAGATCCGCGCCGCGCCGGATAATACGCAGCTTACTGGACGACCGCGACCGCGCGGCGGTTCTGCGCCCAGGCCTGCTCGTTCGAGCCGAGCACGGCCGGCCGTTCCTTGCCGTAGGACACGGTGCGAACCCGCGAGGCGCTGACGCCGAGGGCGGTCAGGTAGTCGCGCACGGCATTGGCGCGCCGGGCGCCGAGGGCCAGGTTGTACTCACGCGTGCCGCGCTCGTCGGCATGGCCTTCGATCATCAGGCTGACGTTCTGGTGCGTCTTCATCCAGTCCGCCCAGAAGCCGACGGTGGCCCGCGCCTCCTGGGTGAGGTCGTAACGGTCGAAGCCGAAGAAGACCCGGTCGCCGATGGTGGCGTTGAGTTCTTCCTGGCTGCCCGGCGCGTAGGACGGGCCCGGCTGCGCCGTGCTGACCTGCTGCCGATCAGTCCGGTCGGCCGCCTGCGGGGTTCCGCCGCTCGCCGACTGGTCGTTGTTGCTGGAACACGCGCCGATGGCGAGCGCCATGGCGATAGCGGCGACAAACTTAAACTTCATTTTAGGGGCACCCCCAACAAGTGCGGCGTCGCGAAGAGTCAAGGCATGATTGCCGGCGACGCTGTGGTTGCGGTTCTATCACGTTATTCGGCGCGGCCAAACTGGTGATCGCGATAGCCATTTTGACGCAGCCGCGTCAAGGCGCAAGCGGCGACCAGGCGGGGTCGGAGGCGTCGCCCGGCGTCTTTACCTCCCGGACGGGACCGCCGGCCACGTCGACGATATAGAGGCGGCTGCGGCCGCCCCGACCCTGCCGATCGGTCGGCGCCTGACGGTAGAACATCAGCACGCGGCCGTTCGGCGCCCAGGTCGGGCTCTCCTCCAGATAGGAGGTCGAGAGGATGCGCTCGTTCGAGCCGTCGGGCCGCATCACGCCGATGGAGAACTGCCCGCCGCTGAACCGGGTGAAGGCGATCAGGTCGCCGCGCGGCGACCAGACGGGCGTCGCATAGCGGCCTTCGCCGAATGAAATTCGCCTGACGTTGCCGCCGTTCGCGCTCATCACGTAGAGCTGCTGCGCGCCGCCCCGGTCGGAGTTGAAGACGATCTCGCTCTGGTCCGGCGAATAGGAGGGCGAGGTGTCGATGGCCGGGTGGTCGGTCAGACGCCGCCGCTGCCGGCTGCGCAGATCGAGCGTGTAGATGTCGGAATTGCCGCGCGCCTCCAGCGAAAACAGCAACTGGTCGCCGTCTGGCGAGAACCGCGGCGCGAAGGTCATGCCGTCGATCGCGCCCAGTTTTTCCTGCTGATTGGTGTCGACGTTGAGGATCCGGACCTGCGGGTCGCCGTCCTGGTAGGAAAGGTAGGTGATCTCCTGCCGCGACGGGGAAAACCGCGGCGTCAGGACGAGTTCGGCGCCGCGCGTCAGGTAGGAATGATTGGCGCCGTCCTGATCCATGATCGCGAGACGCTTGACCCGATTCCGCGGCGGCCCCGATTCGGCGACGTAGACGATGCGGGTGTCGAAATAACCCTCCTCGCCGGTCAGCCGCTTGTAAACGGCGTCCGCGACAAGGTGCGCGACCCGCCGCCAGTTGTCCTGCTGGGTGACATAGGCCTGACCGACGAGCTGGGATTCGCCCAAAACATCCCAGAGCCGGAACTCGACGCGGATGCGGCCGTCCGCCTCGCGCCGGACAGTCCCCGCGACGAGCGCCTGGGCGCTGATCTGCCGCCAGTCCGGGAAGCGCGGCGCGATCACCGCGGCCTCCGGCGTCTGGATGAAGGCCTTCTCGTCGATCGCCCGGAACAGCCGGGAGCTCTCCAGGTCGGCGATGGCGACGCCGGCGATATCGCGGCCGAGATCGGCCGCGGTCCCACCCTCCGCGACGAACGGCGTAAACGCGATCGGCAGCGGTTCGGTCAGACCTTCCGTGACGTCGATGCGCAGCTCGGCGCGGGCCGGCGGCGCGGCGACGAGCATCGCGGCCGCAAGCGCGAATGCGGCGGCGCGGACGAGGCGGATCGGATTTCGACTTCTCATGTAGACACCTTCCTTGGCGGCCGGGCTGCCGGTCTACCCGGCGAGCTTGCGGGGGTCGAACCGGATGCGCATGTCGCGCCATTCGCGGTACTTCCCCGGAGGCAACGTCAGTTGCCCGTATTTGTTCATCGGATTGCAGAGCTGGACGGCCTGACGTGCGCGCTCGACGGCGATTCGTCCCGCGCTGCCGGTGCTCGCCGGCGGGCTCGACACAACACGGATATCCTCAACCTCCGACGTCGGTCCCAGCCGGATAGCGAGCTCCACGACGAGATCCTCAAGGTTGGCCTGTCCGACGAGCGGCCGCCAGCAGCCGCCGAGCCGGGAGGCGATCGCTTGCTGGTCGGCGCGCGACAACGATCCGGCGGCGACGCCGACGCCAAGCGATTCGGCGACCGCGGCCATGCCGTCGTTGGTCGGCTTCGAGCCGATCGCGCCCTGCATCATGCTCGCGAAGTCGTTCGAGGCGCGCGGCCGCGGCCGGGCGGGCCGGGGCTCTTCCTGCGGCGGCTCCGGCGCTGTTTCGGGCTCCGGCTCACGGGCGAGCGCCGCCAGCTCTTCCGGCGTCGGCTGCAATTCCGGCGGCCGCTTCGGCGGCAACGGCGTCGCACGGGCGCGCGGCCGCGGCTCCTGCGGCGCCTGGGCGAGCGTCTCGCGCGGCGCCGGGGCGTCCGCTTGCTCCGGCTCGGGCGCGCGGGGTTCGGGCGGGGCGGTCGCCA
>DAINCG010000436.1:0-1847 GCA_036732525.1 Pseudomonadota bacterium
GGTCCGCAAGATCGAGACGTTCCACAATCTCTCCCGCAAGACGATGTTCGATTGAGCCTCGCGGGCGCGGCTGAGGCTGGCGCCGGGGCGGCGGCGCTTCTCGGCGTCGCCCGTTCGGCGCGCGGCCGCGTCTGGCGGTCCGCGGCGGGCGATCCGGCGTTCGCCCGGGAGTTGGCGCTCGCGCACGACCTTCCGGATGCGGTCGCGTCAGTGCTGGCCGCGCGGACGCCCAATCTCGAGGCTGCGGGCATGTTTCTCCAGCCCCGGCTCCGCGACGCGCTGCCGGATCCGAGCCACCTGCTCGATATGGACCGGGCCGTCGCGCGTATCGCAGCCGCCCTCGCCAAGGGCGAGCGCATCGCCGTGCTCGCCGACTACGACGTCGACGGCGCGACGGCGGGCGCCCTGCTCGTCCGGGTCTTTCGGGCGTTCGGCGCGGACGCACTGACCTACGTCCCCGACCGGGAGAAGGAGGGCTACGGCCCGAACCCCGGCGCGATGGCGGCGCTCCGCGACGCAGGCGCGAGCGTCGTCGTGACGGTGGATTGCGGCGCGACGGCGTTCGAGGCGATTGAGGCCGCCAATGCGCTCGGCCTCGACGTCGTCGTTCTCGATCATCACGTCGGCGCGGCGGAAACGCCGGCGGCGCTCGCCGTGGTGAATCCAAACCGGGCGGACGAGACCAGCCCGCACGGCGTGCTTGCCGCCGTCGGCGTCGCATTCCTTTTCGCCGTAGCGCTCCGGCGGGAGCTTGGCCGGGATCTCGACCTGATGGCGCTCCTGGACCTGGTGGCGCTCGGCACGGTCGCAGACGTTGCGCGCCTGGTCGGCGTCAACCGCGCGTTGACCGCGCAGGGCCTTAAGGTCATCTCCGGGCGCGGCAATCCGGGCCTGCGGGCGCTTTTGGACGTCGCCGGCATCCAGGGCGAGGTGGCGGCGCGTCATCTGGGTTTTGCGCTTGGTCCGCGCATCAACGCCGGCGGCCGCATCGGCGACAGCGGGCTCGGGCTGAAGCTGCTGTCGACCGACGATCCGGAGACGGCGGCGGCGATCGCCGCCGACCTGGACCGCCTCAATCGGGAGCGTCAGGAGATCGAGCAGGGCGTGCTCGACGACGCGATGGCCATGGCGGAAGAGCAGGCCGCCCTGCCGGTCATTGCGGTCGCCGGAGAGGGTTGGCGCCCCGGCGTCGTCGGCATCGTCGCGAGCCGGCTCGTCGAGCGGTTCGGGCGCCCGGCGCTCGTCGCCGCCATCGCGGACGGCGTGGCTGTCGGTTCCGGGCGTTCCGTGCCGGGCGTCGCGCTCGGGCCTGCCGTGATCGCGCTCAAGGAAATGGGCTTCCTCGAAGCCGGCGGCGGCCATGACATGGCCGCGGGATTTCGGGTCGAGGCGACGGCGTTCGAAGCCTTCCACGAGGCGTTGGCGGAAATGCTGGCCGAAGCCGTCGCCGCCGCGGGCGACGCCGCGACGCTGCCGATCGACGGCGTCGTCGGCGCGATGGGGGCTTATCCGACGGCGGCCGCGCTCGAATGCCTGGCGCCTTTCGGCACGGGCAATCCGGAGCCGCGCTTCGCTCTGCCGGGGCTCCGTCTCAAGCATCTCGACGTGCTGAAGGACGCGCATCTCAGGCTTCGCCTGGAAGGCGCGGACGGCGGGCGGATCGACGCGATGAGCTTTCGCAGCGTCGGGCGGCCGCTCGGCGAGTTCCTGCTCGGCGCGCGCGGCGCGACGGTGCATCTGGCCGGCCGATTGGAGCTCGATTCCTGGCAGGGCCGCGACCGCGCCCGGCTGATCGTCGAGGACGCGGCGCCCGCCGGTTGATGTTCCGAAGGCGGGCGGATCGGTCT
>DAINCG010000436.1:1857-3963 GCA_036732525.1 Pseudomonadota bacterium
ATAGTCCGGCCGACCGAAACAGGCGGCGGCGACGCCGCCGGTACATGAACGGGGGAACATCCGATGCAGCTCAAGGATCAGGCGCTTTTCCGGCAGCAATGCTACATCGACGGCGCGTGGGTCGACGCGGACTCGGGCGAAACCCAGAAGGTGACGAACCCGGCGAACGGCGACGTCATCGCCACCGTGCCGCGCATGGGCGCCGACGAGACGCGCCGCGCGATCGAGGCCGCGAACGCCGCGTTTCCGGCTTGGCGGGCCAAGACCGCCAAGGAGCGGTCGGACATTCTGCGCCGTTGGTATGAACTGATGATGGAGCATCAGGACGACCTCGGCAAAATCATGACGCTGGAGCAGGGCAAGCCGCTCGCCGAGGCCAAGGGCGAGATCGCCTATGGCGCTTCCTTCATCGAATGGTTCGCCGAGGAGGCGCGCCGCGTCTATGGCGACGTCATCCCGCCGCACCAGGCCGACAAGCGCATTGTCGTCCTGAAGGAGCCGGTCGGCGTCGTCGCGGCGATCACCCCCTGGAACTTCCCCAACGCCATGATCACCCGGAAGGCCGGGCCCGCGCTCGCCGCCGGCTGCACCATGGTCTGCAAGCCGGCGAGCGACACGCCGCTTTCGGCGCTCGCGCTTTGCGAACTCGGCGAGCGCGCCGGCATTCCGAAGGGCGTCTTCAGCGTCGTGACCGGTTCGTCCGGCCCGATCGGCGGCGAACTCACCGGCAATCCCATCGTCCGCAAGCTGACCTTCACGGGCTCCACCGAAATCGGCAAGGTCCTGATGGAGCAGTGCGCCGGCACCGTGAAGAAGACGTCGATGGAGCTTGGCGGCAACGCGCCGTTTATCGTCTTCGACGATGCGGACCTCGACGCCGCCATCGAAGGCGCGCTCGCCTCCAAGTACCGCAACGCCGGTCAGACCTGCGTGTGCGCCAATCGCCTCCTGGTGCAGTCCGGCGTCTATGACGCGTTCGTCGAGAAGCTGTCGGCCGCGGTCGGCAAGTTCAAGATCGGCGACGGCATGGAGAGCGGCGTCGACATCGGTCCGCTGATCAACATGGGCGCGGTGGAAAAGATCGAGGAGCACATCGAGGACGCGACGGGCAAGGGCGCCCGCGTCGTGCTCGGCGGCTCGCGACACCCGCTTGGCCACACCTTCTTCCAGCCGACCATTCTGGCGGACGTCCCGAAGAACGCGCTCGTCGCCAAGGACGAGACCTTTGGTCCGCTCGCCCCGGTGTTCAAGTTCGAGACCGAGGAAGAAGCGATTCAGATGGCGAACGACACGGAGTTCGGCCTCGCCAGCTATTTCTATACCCGGGACCTCGCCCGGGCCTGGCGCGTCTCGGAAGGGCTGGAATATGGCATCGTCGGCCTCAATACCGGCCTGATTTCAACGACCGTCGCCCCCTTTGGCGGCATGAAGGAGTCGGGCGGCGGCCGCGAAGGCTCGAAGTACGGAATGGATGACTATCTCGAGATCAAATACGTCTGCATGGGCGGGATCGACGGCTAGTCCATGACGGCTGCGGACGAGAAGCGGCGCGTCGGCTACGCCGCGGCCGAACTGGTCGATGAGGGCATGACCGTCGGGCTCGGCACGGGCTCGACGGCGGCCTTCTTCGTGGAGGCGGTCGGCAAGCGCGGGCTCACGATCAGGTGCGTGCCGACGTCGGAGGCGACGGCGGCGATGGCGCGCGAGCGGGGCCTCGACGTTGTCGGCCTCGGCGACGTGGCCGCGATTGACGTGACGGTCGACGGCGTCGACGAAGTCGACCGCGAGCTCAACGCCATCAAGGGCGGCGGCGGGGCGCTGATGCGCGAGAAGATCGTCGCAAGTCTGTCCGACAGGGTCGTCTATATCGGCGACTCCTCGAAGCTGGTTCAAGGGCTGGGCGCATTCCCGCTGCCGGTCGAGGTCTCGCCGTTCGCGGCGCCGGCCATCGTCCGCAAGTTGAAGGACATGGGCGCCGACCCGTCGATCCGCCAGAGGGACGGGACGCCGTTCGTGTCCGATGAAGGCCACTGGATCGTCGATGCCGCCTTCGGGCGGATCGACGATCCCTCCGAACTGGACGTCACGCTCAACATGACGCCGGGG
>DAINCG010000437.1:0-3940 GCA_036732525.1 Pseudomonadota bacterium
GAATGCAGGGCGCCAGCGCGGCGTGCAGGTCGAGCAGGTCACCGGCGAGCCCGCATTCCAGGACATAACGGGTGTAGGCCATGGTCTCCTCGGCCTCCGGCGTCGCGGCCATGTCGGCCTCGGTCAGGCCCCAACCGGCGCAAAACTCGACATGCAGGCGCATTTCGACATCGGCGATCGCATGCAGGCCGCCGGCCGCCTGCCGGATGTCCGTCAACGTCTGCGACTTGTAGGCGGCGAGCGCATAGGCCCGGGCGAACTGGATCAGAAAGAGGTAGTCCTGAACCAGATAGCGCCGGAAGGCCGCTTCCGGCAGCGAACCGTCGCCGAGGCCCTTGACGAAGGGGTGGTCGACATAGCGCAGCCAAGCCGGCAGCGCGGCGCGGCGGAGCGACTGGAACAAGCCGTCGGGCGCGCCGATGGGGGACGAAGCGTCAGGTGGGGTCAAAGCAGACTCGGTGCGTTGGCGGGAAGGCGAATGATAAGACCGTCTTCGGCCTCAGTCAGCACGATCTGGCAGCCGAGGCGGGAAGTTTCGACGGCGCCGGGCGCGAGGTCGAGGATCGAATCCTCTTCCTCGCTCGGCGGGGGCAGGCGGTCGAAGGCGTCGGGCTCCAGAATGACATGACAGGTCGAGCAGGCCATGGCGCCCTCGCAGTCGCCTTCGATGCCGGCGTCGACGCGCCAGGCGAGCGCCAGGATCGATTCGCCGGCCTTGGCGTCCGCTTCCTGGCGACTGCCGTCGGCCTTCAGGAACACGACCCTCGGCAAGGCCTATTCCGCGGCCGCGCGGCCGGCGGCGACCTTCGCGGCGGCGTCGGCGAGCCGTTCGGCGGCCAAGACCGCCTCCGCTTCCGTCGTCTGCCGCCCGAAGCCGATGCGCAGCGACCGCGCCGCCAATTCGGGCTCGGCGCCGATCGCTTCCAGCACATAGGAGGGCTCGACCGACGCGGAGGAGCAGGCGGACCCGGTCGCGACCGCGACGTCCGGCGCCGCGTTCATGACATCGAGCGCCTTGGCGCCGGCGAAGGCCAGATTGAGGTTGCCCGCAATGCGGTTTTCCATCGCGCCGTTGATGCGATAGTCCGCTCCGGCCTTGTCGAGGGCGTTGAGGAAGGCCTGCCGGACCTGCGTCAGTCGTTCCGCTTCGGCGGCCATCTCCTGGCCGGCGACCTCGGCCGCGGCCCCGAAGCCGACGCACAGCGGGGCCGGCACGGTGCCGGACCGGAAGCCGCGCTCCTGCCCGCCGCCGTGAAAGAGCGGCAAGAGCCGCGCCCGCGGCCGGCGCCGCACGTAGAGCGCGCCGATGCCTTTCGGGCCGTAGAGCTTGTGGCCGGAGATGCTCATCAGGTCGACGCCGGCGGCGGCGACGTCGAGCGGGATCTTGCCGACGGCCTGGGCGGCGTCAGTGTGGAAGAGCGCGCCCGCCTCGCGCGCCAGACTGGCGGCTTCGGCGATCGGCTGGATCGTGCCGATCTCGTTGTTTACCGACATCAGAGAAACGATTGCCGCCGGTCGTTCAAGCGCCGTCTTAAGCGCGTCGAGGTCGGCGAAACCGTCTTGCGTCACGGGAAGCAGTTCGACCTCGAAGTCCTCGTCCCGCATGGATTTTGCGGCTTCAAGGACGCATTTATGCTCGAAGGCGAATGTGAGGACCCGGCGGACGCCGTCGCCCATCCGGGCGCGGAAGCGGGCGGCGCCG
Source organism: Pseudomonadota bacterium (assembly GCA_036732525.1). Taxonomy (GTDB): domain Bacteria; phylum Pseudomonadota; class Alphaproteobacteria; order Bin95; family Bin95; genus VMCJ01. The sequence goes on from DAINCG010000437.1 coordinate 1,703, forward strand.
ATGACCGCCATGTTATTGGCTTCGGTCGCGCCGGACGTGAAGACGATCTCACGGGCTTCGGCGCCGATCAGGCCAGCGATCCGGGCCCGCGCCGTCTCGACGCCCTGTTCGGCCGTCTTCCCGAAGGCGTGCTGAATCGAGTGGGGATTGCCGAAATCCTGCTTCAGGAAAGGCAGCATGGCGTCGAGCGCGCGCGGGTCGAGCGGCGTCGTCGCCTGGTAGTCGAGGTAGATCGGTCGTTCGGTCATCCGTGTCGTCGCTCCGTCGCCGGGCGTGATGCCCGACTATATAGCGCCCGCCATGCCTGAACGAACCCCTCCGCCGCGGCCCTGTCGACGCCGGGGCCGAGGCTGACCCGGATGGTTTCCCCGGCGACGTCGTCCGGGCAGCCCATGGCGCGTAGCACGTGGCTCTGGGCGACCTTGCCTGACGAGCAGGCCGCGCCGGCCGAGACCGCGTAGCCCGCCAGGTCGAGGCTCATGACCTGCGTCGCGGCCGGGACGCCGGGCATGGTCAGCGCGGTCGTGTTGCCGAGCCGGACCGGGGGACGGGGAATAGACTGCGGGCATATTTCCGAAATAGACGCCTCAATCCAATCCCTTATGAGGGAAAGCTCGCCTTGCGCTGCGATCGATGTATCAAGCGCGCCGGCCGCGGCGCCGAAGCCGGCGATGCCGACGACGTTCTCCGATCCGCCGCGCAGGCCGCGTTCCTGACCGCCGCCTGACACCAATGGCCGCGGCGCGAGGCCTGGGCGAAAGACGGCGGCGCCGACGCCGAGCGGTCCGCCAATCTTCGCCGCAGATAGTGCTAGAGCATCAGACTGTAGTTCATTCATTCGTATGGGTAATTTTCCAAGAGCCTGCGCCGCGTCGACCGCAAGCAGCGCATCCGCCGCATGGGCGATTTCGGCGATTTCGGCGATCGGCTGCACGGTTCCTGTCTCGTTGTTGGCGAGCATGACCGCCACGACGGCGTCCGACCCGCCGGCGGCCAGTGCGGACTCCAATGCGGCAAGGTCGAGCACGCCGTCCGGTTCGACCGGCAGAAGCGTCGCGTCTGGCGCCGCGGCGAGGACGGCCGCATGTTCCGTCGCCGCCGCCAGGACGCGCGGTCGAGCCGGCAGTCGGAGCATCAGTTGGCATGCCTCCGTGCCGGACCCGGTGAAGACGACGTCCGCCGCCGCCGCGCCGACCGCCCACGCGACGGCCGCGCGTGCGTCCTCGACGATGCGTCGGGCGGCCCGGCCGGCCCCGTGGACGGACGACGGGTTTCCGCACGCGCCCATGGCGGCCTGCATGGCGGCTTGCGCGGCCGGCGTCAGGGGCGCCGCGGCGTTATGGTCCAGGTAGGCTTTCATGCTTTATCCTATAGTTCGACCTCCCCGTGCCGGAAATGCTTGAAAATCCGCGTCAGAAGGCGCAATTCTCGGTATCTCCGCACGTTCCCCGTTGGCGGCGAACGCTGCACCCCCATAGTGAGCGACGAATGGCTGAAGTTATTATCGCCGGACCGGAAGGCCGCATTGAAGGCCGCTATCATCATGTCGAGGCGTCGGACGCGCCGCTCGCCGTCATCCTGCATCCGCACCCGCAGTATGGCGGGAACATGAACAACCGCGTGGTCCAGGGCTTGGCGCACATGTACGCCAAGCGCGGCTTCGCGACCCTTCGCTTCAACTTCCGCGGCGTCGGCCGCTCTCAGGGCGCCTATGGCCGCGGGGAGGGCGAGTTGATGGACGCCGCCGCGGCGCTTGATTGGCTGCAGTCCCTGAAGCCTGACGCGAAGACCGTCTGGGTCGCCGGTTTCTCCTTCGGCGCCTGGATCGGCATGCAGCTCCTGATGCGCCGGCCGGAAATCGGCGGCTTCATCTCGGTTTCGCCGCCGGCGAACATGTACGACTTTTCGTTCCTCGCGCCGTGCCCGTCCTCCGGCCTGATCATCCACGGCGACGCCGACGAGATCGTGCCGCAGGAAGCGGTGCTGCGCCTGGTCGATAAGCTCGCCATGCAGAAGGGCATCGTCGTCGACTACGAGAACATCGAAGGCGCCGGGCATGTCTTCGGCAATCAGCTCGAGATGATGCTGAAGCGCTGCGAGGTCTATCTCGACCGACGGATCGCGGAAGATGCGCGCTTGGAGGCCGAAATGGCCGCGGACAGCATGGACGCGGCCGAATAGTCGTCAGGCGCGGTCGGCCGCGCGCGCGATCCGGCCGCCGGTCAGCGGCCCCGGCGC
>DAINCG010000438.1:0-2771 GCA_036732525.1 Pseudomonadota bacterium
AAATGGAAGGAGGTCGTGCCGGAGGGCGGTCTCAATCGCAGCGATCTCTACGAATGCGCCGCGCGCGCGTTCTAGGGCCCGGGGGCAGCGGTCGGCCGATGCTGCGAACGCTCTTCCTTCTCGCCGCGCTGTGCGCCGGCTGCCTCGCCGCCGGCGACGCGGCGGCGCGCAACCGGCATGCCTTCGTCGTCGGCAATCAGGCCTATGGCGACCACAGCAACCTTTCCTCACTGACCAAGGCCGTCGCGGACGCGACGCTCTACGCCCGGGTGCTCACCGACCTCGGCTACGACCTCTACGGCTACGATCCGCGCATTCCAGGCGACGCGGCGCTCGCCACGACGGATCTCAATCGGGAGCAGTTTTTCCGCGAGTTCGGGCTCTTTCTGGAGAAGGTTCGCCGCAACGACGTCGTGGTCTTCATCTTTTCCGGGCACGGCATCGCCACCAAGGCCGGCAATCATCTGCTGCCGATCGGTTTCGCCGACCTGAACAACGCGACGGCGCTGCAGGCCAACAGCATCAACCTCGCCCGCGTCAGCCGCGACATTGCCCAGCGCAACCCGGCCGAAATCGTCATGTTCATCGACGCCTGCCACGACGATCCCCGCAATCTGGGCGCGGACGACGCGGAACGCGGCCCGGCGATGGTGAACTTCGCCTTCGAGGACATCACCTTCGGCGGCTATTTCTCGAGCAATCCGGGCCAAGTCTCCTTCGAGAACCTGGGGCCGGACGACGCCGACCCGAACTCCGTCTTCACGCGCTTCTTCGCGCCGAAACTGGCCGAGGGCGGACCGGTCTACGACGCCTTCGCCCACGCCTACGAGAAGATGCTTCAGGCCTACAAGGACGGCTTGCTGCCGGCGCCGCAAACCCCGGCGAACCTGGCGACCCTGCCGGCGCACTACAGTCTGGCCCCGCCGCGCGTGCTGGCGGACGTTGCGCCGGCCTGGGCGCGCAGTCCGGACGCATGCGTCGACGACCCCAGCCTGTTGCGCCGGGCGCTCGACGCGCGCCGGGACGGCGCAAGTCTCGGCGACGACGCCGCCAAGGCGCTCCGGCAATGCATCGGCAAGGCGGCGATGCGGCATATCGGGCTCGACCGCCTGGCGTTTTCCAGCGACCAGGAGGTGAAGCTCTCCGTGGTTCGGGCCGGCCTCCGCAGCCAGTTTCGCCGCGCCGACAGGATCAGCCAGACGACGGCCTTGATCGCGGTCCCGGGCGCGCGGCCGAAGCGCAAACGTTTTCCGATCCAATCCGAGAGCGACCTTCTGCAGGCGCTCGGCCTCTATGCATTCGACCCCGCCGTCCGCTGGACCTTCCATGTCCACCGGGACGCGCGCTCCGCCTACCTGGACCCCACCATCCTGCTGCAATGACGAAGGAAGCCATGTCCGCCGCTCGCCGCCTCCGCGCTGTCGCCGCCGCCTGCAGCCTTTTCGGCGCGGCGGCCAGCAGCCGCTGACCAACGCACGATTCCAGGACGTGCTGGTCGTGATCGGCTCGAAATCCGGCGCGCCGCGGCCGATCGGCCGCAGCAGTCTCGATATCGGGGGCGTCGTCTCGCTTCGGATCGTGCAGGCCGGCCGGCCGGGCCGCCTCGACCTCGCCAATCTGCACGTCGGCCCCGTCGCCGCGCGGCCGCGCGACCGGGTGTGCGGCGACCTCGTCACACGGGACAGCGCCTATTCCGCGAGCTTCAGTTGGGACGTGGTCCACGAGACGGACCGGCTGATGCGCGCGCCGGGCCTGCGCTTCGAAGACGACGATCATCTGCGCGCCAAGGCGATCTACGGCGCGGAAAGCGCCCTGTTGCGCGGCTTCGTGAAGCGTGACTGCGATCGGCCGGCGTTCGAGGCGATCGTCGCCTTCGGCCTGCTGCGCGGCGACGACGCGGGGCAGGAGCTGGAAGTCCTGCTCGACGTCAAGCGCGCCGCCCCTTACCTCATGCTGCTGACGCCGGCGGCGGCGGCCGAGCGCGACGGCAAGGGCGCGGTCCTCGACTGCAAGAGCGACCGCTCGGAGATCAGCTCGCATCTCTGTCGCCTGTCCCTCGCGGAGGTGCGCGGCGGCGACTATGTGCTGCGCGTCCTGCACTACCGGCACAAGAGCAAAGCCACGCCGAACTGGGATATGCGGCTGCGCCTGCCGGGCCGCCGGCCTTGAGCGACGGCGACCGCCGCGAGCGGCCCCGATGGTGGGTGTTCGGCGCCTTCCATCTCGCCGTCGCCTGCGCGGCGGCGGTCGCGCTGACCATTGCGGTTTCCACATTCGCGGCGAGCGGCGGGTTCAACGTCGTCCAGGCCAAGGTGAACGCGTTCGACTACCGGGTGCAGTCGCCGCAGCTGTCGTCGCTGGAGTTCCGCAATTACCTGGCGCAGTCGGAAGACGTCCAACCGCCAGCGGCCGTCTGCTTCACCGGCGTCTTTCAGCCGGCCGTCGGCGCATATCTCTCATTCGCGATCGAAGGCGGCGAACTCGCGCTGACCGTCAGCCGCGCCGACCCGGCCCCGCGCCAACGCCGCGACGCGCAGCGGCAAAAGACGGAGACCGCCGGCCGCATCGGCCAGCTTACCTCGACCGACGAAGCCGCCGCGCCGCCGCCCGCGTTCGTCGATACGCTGACGCTGCGACCCGCGACGCCGACAGAATGTCCCGGCGCGCCCGCCAAGGCCGCGAGCCGTCATGCGCCGCAGAACGTCTTCCCGGTGCTCGGCGAAGGCCGGATCGGCGGCGCGGCCGGCGTGTCGCTGATCGATGGCGTCATC
>DAINCG010000438.1:2835-3859 GCA_036732525.1 Pseudomonadota bacterium
ACGAGGTCTTCGACGAGCCGGTCCGGATTCCGCCGAGCGGGTGGATCCGGCCGGACACAGACGCGTCCGACCGCGAAACCAGCCTGCGCGGGTGGGCGCGCACCGACGGCGAGATGTTCGACATATCGGTGTCGACCGACGCCGACCGCCTGCTGATCTACCCGGCCGGCGCCGCGCCCGGCGGCGGCGCGGATGCGCGGCCTGACAGCGTCAGCCTGCTTTGGCGGCATCAATTGATGGCCGACCCGACCCTGCAGATATTCCTCTCCGCGTTCGCCGGCCTGTTCACCATTGTCCTGGCGTTCGTCACCGACCCGCCGGACGATTTCGCACGGACCCTGCAGGCGGCGGCCGAGCGGTTCGGTCTGATCCGCCGGCCTGCCCCGCCCGAAACCGCGCCGAAGCCGCCGGCGGCGACCGCCGCCGCGGCCGATCAGGCGTCCGACATCACGTGAATGACGCGCTCGGCCAGCAAGTCCTTGGTCTTCGCGCCGTATTCCTTCATGTGCGGCGCGGCGGCGTGGGCCTTCAGGTGATCCAGGCTCGCCCACTTCTCGACCACGACGAAGGTGTCCTCGCCATACTTCACGGCGAAGCCCGCGTCGGCGCAGTCGACCGTGGCGCCGTATTCGATGCAGCCGTCTTCGGCCTGCACGGCCGGCACGTTGGCGCGGAAGAGCTTCAGCACCTCCTCCCGCTTGCCGGGCTTGGCAGTGATGACGGCGATGACGTGGACGCGGGACATGGGCTCAAACTTCCTTCCTGTAGGATTGTCGCGGAAGCCTAGCGGAAGGCCCGGCGCCGGCAAAGACCGCCGATCGCGCTTCGAAGATTGACCGGCCACGGGGGCGGACCTACCGTTCGGCATCGCTTTTCCTGGGAGGAAGCAGGAACATGTCAGAGCAAAGCATCTTCGTCGGCCTCGCCGGCTATGTTGGCCGGCCGGGCGACAAGGGCGCCGTCGGCGTCTTCCGCAAGCCCAAGTCGGGCGGCAAGTGGCAGCACGTGTTCGGCGACCACGAGA
>DAINCG010000439.1:0-758 GCA_036732525.1 Pseudomonadota bacterium
GACGTCCGCCGCTTCCAGCGAGATCATCCGCCGGATGTCGTCGGCGCGGGTGCCGATCGCCATTGGGCGGCGCACGCCCTTCACCAGCGCGACGTCGTAGATTTCCGTGACGACGCCCTCCAGCCTGACCCAGTGAACGGCGGCGCCGGTCTTGAGATCGACGACGATCAGGCCGCAGCGCGGGTCGGACTCGCGTTTCGCCAGGGCGTCGTCGAGCGGCAGGCCGGAGAACGTCTTGTTCTCCCGCGGCAGCGACAGGCCAATCAGCGCGTAGCCGTCGACGATGGAGAGGCCGCGTGCGAAACCGGGGCAGAAGGCGACTTCCTCGAACGCGCCCGTCTCGACGTCGATATGGCCGAAACGGCCCGTCCCCGCCTCGACCAGCCAGAGCTTGCCGTCATGCAGGCGGGGCGAGTGCGGCATGGCGAGGCCTTCGGCGACGACCTCGCCGGACGCGACGTCCATGACGACGCCGCCGTCCGTCCGGCGGTCGCGCCAGCCATCGACCGCGTCCGAGCGGCTGACCATGGTGACGTAGGCCGGTTCGCCGGCCCGGTCCGCCAGGCCGTTCAGATGGCAGCGGTCCTCCGGCGCCAGGCGCGAGATGAAGGGCGGCTTCCAGGTCGGCCGGAAGCTGTGCGTCTCGCTGATCGTGCCGAGGCAGTTGAAGAGCGTCGCGCAGAAGACCGGCCGCCCGTCCGGGCCCAGGACGATGTCGTGGATGTCGAGGTCGCCGGTCGTGTAGGCGACCTGGGGAA
>DAINCG010000439.1:794-3849 GCA_036732525.1 Pseudomonadota bacterium
CCTGCGCCTGTCCCGGCAGCAGGGCGTTCTCGAAGCGCCACATCTGGTAGATCGACGACATCCAGAGCGTGCGGTCGTCGGCGTAGAGGCCCATGCAGCGCTCGAACGTCCGCTCGAAGACGGAGAGCCGGCCTTCCGGCCCGACGCCGACCAGGAAGAGCTTGCCGGCCTGATAGGTGGTGAACGCAAGGCTCATGCCGACATCGGCCAACCAACGCTCGAAGCCGCGGCTCGCGGAGAGTTCCAGCTTGGGCGGCGCGGCTTCGGCGGCGGCGGGCGCATCATTCATAGGGGCTTCTACCGGTTGCGTCGTCGGAAGGTTCGGGCGGTGTTATATCAGGGCGGACACACGATTGCCTGCTCCGGAGCGACCTTAGGACGACATGCCCGCCGACACGCTGATCCAGGCCTTCGCGACGCCGATCATGCTGCGCAAGAACGCCGGCTCGGCGGCGCTGAACGAGACGCTGCACGCGACCTTGCGGAAGCTCGCGTCGGAAGGCCCGTCCGACGACGCGCATCGGGCGCATCAGGGCGGCTTCTACACCAAGGGCGACTTCTTCGAAGCGGCCGATCTGCCGGGCGTGGCGGAGATGCGCCAGATCGCGGCGCGCACGACCGTCGACTACATCAAGCAGGTGACCGGACGGAAGGACCTGCCATCGCGCATCCAGCTCATCTCATGGGCGGCGCTGACCGGGCCGCTCGACTACCAGACGCCGCACGTCCACGCCGGGGCGACGATCAGCGGCGTCTATTACGTCGCCGTCCCGAAGCGGCCGGAGCCGCAGGGCTGCATCGATTTTCTCACCCCCCTCGACCTGAAGGAGATGACCTTCCTGAAGGGCGACGCCAACACCTTCTGCCGGGTCGTGCCGGAGGCGGGCGACCTCGTGCTGTTCCCGGCCTACCTGAAGCACTATTCGCACCCGTTCTTCGGCGAGGGCGAACGCGCCATCGTCGTCTTCAACGCCCACGTGTCCAGGGATTGAACGGCCGCGGATCGGTCAGTCGGCGAACGGGTCGCGCACCATGATGGTGTCGTCCCGGTCGGGGCTGGTCGACAACAGCGCCACGGGCGCGGCGACCAGTTCCTCGATGCGGCGGACATACTTGATCGCCGCCGCGGGCAGATCGACCCAGCTGCGCGCGCCCTGGGTGCTGTCCTTCCAGCCCTCCAACGTCTCGTAGACCGGGCGAACCTCGGCCTGCAGGCGCATCGACGCCGGCAGGCGGTCGTAGCGCGTCCCGTCCCGGCCTTCATAGGCGACGCAGATCTTCACCTCGTCCATGCCGTCGAGCACGTCGAGCTTGGTGAGCGCCAGGCCGTCGATGCCGCCGATGCGCACGGTCTGGCGCACGAGCACGGCGTCGAACCAGCCGCAGCGCCGGGGCCGGCGCGTGACGACGCCGAACTCGCGCCCGCGCTCGCCGAGCCCGCGGCCGATTTCGTCCTCAAGCTCCGTCGGGAATGGCCCGGAGCCGACGCGGGTCGTGTAGGCCTTGGTGATGCCGAGGATGTAGCCGACCGAAGCCGGCCCAAGCCCGGAGCCGATCGCGGCCGCGCCGGCGACCGTGTTCGACGACGTCACAAAGGGATATGTGCCGTGATCGACGTCGAGCAGCGCGCCCTGGGCGCCTTCGAACAGAATCCGCTTGCCCTGCCGGGCGGCGTGTTCCACCCGATCCCAGGTCGCCTCGACGAAAGGCGCGAGGCGTTCGCCGACTTCCAGCAGCCGCTCGATCAGACCCTCGCTCGGGATCTCCGCCTCGCCGAGGCCGCGCAGCAACGCGTTGTGATGGGCGAGCAGGCCCGGCAGCTTCGCTTCCAGCGTATCCCGCTCCAGCAGGTCCACGACGCGGACGGCGCGGCGGGCGACCTTGTCTTCATAGGCGATGCCGATGCCGCGGCCGGTCGTTCCGATCGCCGCCTTGCCCCGCGCGGCTTCGCGCGCCCGGTCGAGTTCGGCGTAGAACGGCAGGATCACGGTCGCGTTCTCGGCGATGCGCAGAATGTCGGGCGTGATCTCGAGGCCCTGCTCCGCGACCCGGCCGATCTCCTCGAAGAGCGCCCAGGGATCGATGACGACGCCGTTGCCGATGATGGAGAGCGTCCCGCGGGTCACCCCCGACGGCAGCAGGCTGAGCTTGTAGACCGCCTCGCCGATCTGGATCGTATGGCCGGCGTTGTGGCCGCCCTGGAAGCGCGCCACGAGGTCGGCCCGATTGGCCAGCCAGTCGACGATCTTGCCCTTGCCTTCGTCGCCCCATTGGGAGCCGACGACCACAACGCTCGACATCAGCTAATCCTTCCCGATCTCTACGAGACCGCCGTTTCGCCAGACCGCGCTGCAGTCGAGGCGCGCCGCTTCCGCCGCCGCATCGGCGACCGGCTCAAGCCCCGGCACGGCGACGTGGCCGTCGGCGATGACGCTTCGCCGAACCTCGGCGGCGACGCCATGCGGCAAATAGACCCTGAGCGGCGGCGGCTCCGCCGTGGCGGCGCGGCCGGCGCTATCCATGAACAGGCTGAAGCCCACCGCCGGCTCGCCTTCCGGATCGCCGCCTTCAGGCGCCGGCGAGCGATAGCGCCCGCCGCGGCCGAGCTCGCCCGCATGGCCTTCGGCGAAGAGCGAGAAGGCGACGCCGGTGTGATAATCGAAGCCGCGATGTTCGACGAAGTCGATGGTGAGCGGCAGGTCCGGCGCTTCGCCGCGAACGAGATCGGCGATGCCGGCGAGACGGGCGATGCGCGCCTTGGCGGCGTCGGGCAGGTCGATCCTCTCTGCAGCGGCGAACGCCTGGTCCGCCGGGCCGCCCGCCTCAATCAGCCGTTCGAGCGCGTCGGCGCTGCGGCCCGGCGCGATCCGGCGGGTTTCGGAGATATCCTTGCGGTCGAGCGCGTGCGTGAGCGCCCGGAGCGCATCCGGCGCGAGCCCGAGCGCCCCGGCGACCTCTCCCGCGAGGCGCGGCACATTGAGATCGACGGTCACGCCCGCGACGCCGATCGCGGCGAGCGCCGCCGCGGCCAGCAGTACGATCTCCGCGTCCGCTT
>DAINCG010000440.1:0-1109 GCA_036732525.1 Pseudomonadota bacterium
TCTGGAGGACCCAGCCTTCGGGCAGTGCGGCCTCGAGCCGCGCCTCGATGGCGGGCTGGAAGCGGTCGAGCAGGGCGACGCGGACGGTGTTCGGATTGCTTGGCGGCACGGGCAATGGACTCGGTATGGGGAACGGCCGGTCAGAATAGCGCCTTCGCCGCCTCGACGATGCGCGCGCGGCTCGGGAAGACGTGGTCCTCGAGACCTGGGCTGTAGGGGATCGGCGCCTCAAGGCCGCAAACCCGGGCGACGGGCGCCTTGAGCGCCGCGAATCCCGCCCGGTCGCTCGCCACGCGCGCGGCGATGTCGGCGGCGGCGCTCGCCGCCGGCGGCGCCTCGTCCGCGACGACGAGGCGGCCGGTCTTTTCGACCGACGCCAGGATCGTTTCCATGTCCAACGGACAGAGCGTGCGCGGGTCGATGACCTCCGCCGAGACGCCGGCTTCGGCGAGTTCGTCCGCAGCGGCGAGCGCCTCGTGGACCATCCAGGCGAGGGCCACGATGGTGACGTCCTTGCCCGCGCGCTTCACGTCCGCCTGGCCAAAGGGGATCGTCACGTCGCCGTCCGGCACGTCGCCCTTCAGGCCGCCGATGCGGCCGGCCTCGAAAAAGACGACCGGGTTGTTGTCCCGGATCGCCGTCTTGATCAGGCCCTTGGCGTCCGCCGGCGTCGAGGGGAGCGCCAGCTTCAGGCCGGTCAGGTGCATGAACATGGAATAGGGGCTCTGGGAATGCTGGGCGGCGCGCCGGGTGCCGCCGCCGACGCTCGTCCGGAAGACGATCGGGAAGGTGGTCTGGCCGCCGAACATGTAGTGGATCTTGGCGGCCTGGTTGACGATCTGGTCCATGGCGACGAAGCAGAAGGTGACGAGGCGCCAGTCGACGATCGGCCGGTAGCCCGCGCCTGCGGCGCCGATCGCCATGCCGGTCAGCGCGCTTTCCGCGATCGGCGTCTGGCGGACGCGCGGCATGCCGAACTCCTTCGCGAGCGGCGGCGGCGCCTCGGTCGACATGTGGAAGATCTTCGGGTCGAGGCGCATTTCCTCGGCGATGCCGGAAATGATGGCGTCGTTGTAGGTCATTTCGGTCATGGCGCTCACTCCGCGAAG
>DAINCG010000440.1:1119-3835 GCA_036732525.1 Pseudomonadota bacterium
GACCTCGACCCCGACAGCCAGTCCTCCTCCGGCAAGAGCGGCGCGCGGCGGGTCTTCGAGCGCGTCTTCGAGCGCGGGGAAGGGGCTCGCCTTGGCGAACGTGACGGCGGCGGCGATCTTCGCCTGGACGTCCGCCTCCATCGCTTCCAGTTCGGCGTCGTCGAGCTGGCCCTGCTGCGCCTTCAGATGGGCGATCAGCCGGGGGATCGGGTCCTTGTCCGGCTGCATCCAGGCCGCGACCTCGTCGGCGGGCCGTGCGTCCGGCTGGTCGACGCGCTCGGTGTGGCGGCGGTGGCGGTAGGTCTTCGCCTCGATCAGCGTCGGCCCCTCGCCGGCGCGCGCGCGCGCGACGGCGGCCTCGGCGGCGGCGTGGACCGCGAAGATGTCGTTGCCGTCCACGATGACGCCCGGAATGCCGTAGCCCGCCGCCCGGTCGGCGACGTTGGGCGTCGGCACGCTGTCGCGGGCCGCGACGTTCACGGCCCACTGGTTGTTTTCGCAGACGTAGATCGCGGGCAGCTTCCAGCCGGCCGCGATATTGATCGATTCGTGGAACGGCCCGGCGTTCGAAGCGCCGTCGCCGAAGAATCCCACCGCGACCGCGCCCTTGCCGTCCATCTGCGCGGCGAGCGCCGCCCCGGTGATGATCGAAATGCCGCCCGCGACGATGCCGTTGGCGCCCAGCATGCCGATCTTGAAGTCGGCGATGTGCATCGACCCACCCTTGCCCTTACAGTAGCCGTCGCGCCGACCGTAGAGTTCCGCCATCATGCGGTTGAGGTCGGCGCCCTTGGCGATGCAGTGGCCGTGGCCGCGATGCGTCGAGATGATCTGGTCGCCGTCCCGAAGCGCCTCGCAGACGCCGACGGCGACCGCTTCCTCGCCGATATAGGCGTGGACGACGCCATAGATGTCGCCGCTTCGGAAGCCGTCGGAGGCGCACTCCTCGAAGCGGCGGATGGTCAGCATGCGGCGCAGCATCTCGCGCTGCCGCTCTGGCGTGAGCGTGGTCATTGGGCGGCTCCCCCCTCGCATTCTTGCGTGAAGCATGCCCGGCGCGTCGCCTCAAGCGGCGCCCGGTTGCTTCGCCGCGCGCGATACCCCGACCAGCGCGGCGAGGCATCCAGCGGCGGACAGCGCCGTCCGAACATGGTTGGCCAGCGTCCAACGGTCGCGGATGTCGGCCCAGTCGGCCGGCAGGTTCGCCACGTCCCAGAGCGCCATGGCGTCGTTGATCGGAATGTTGACCGCCCGCGTGACCCCGACCGCCGCCGCGTAGAGCAGGAATGCAGTGACCCAGGGCCAGCGCGGGCGCGACGTCAGCAGCGCCAATGCGGCGAGCGGCAGGGGCGCGGCGAACGCAATGAAGAACGTGAGATTTCGGACCTCCAGATTGATCAGCTGCATCGCCGTCACGAAGGTCGCGCCGTCGGCCCGTGCGAAACCCATCATCGTCGGATTGCTGAAGGCGAAGAAGAACCCTGCCATCAGGCCGAGGCTGAGCGCGGCGGCGATGCGCGCGACGCCGGCGAGGCGGTCCAGCGGCGGGGCGGACATGGTCTGTGCTGCGATCACGGCGGGTCTCCTGCGTGAAAAATCCGTACCATCTGGTACAGTTGCATTATCCGTACGTATTGGTACGGTTATTGTCAAGCGGTTTGGGCGCGAGGAATCGACATGCGGGAGGAACGGCGGGACGCCCGCCGGCAGGCGATCTTGGACGCGGCCTTCGATGTGCTCAGGCGGGAGGGATATCGGGGCGCGACCATGCTGGCGGTCGCGAAGGAAGCCCGCGCGTCGAAGGAGACGCTCTATGCGTGGTTCGGCGACAAGCAGGGCCTCTTCGCCGCGTTGATCGAGGCGAATGCGGCGGAAGCGCGGGCGGAGGTGGAAGCGGCATTGGCGGGGGGCGCGCCCACGGAAGCGGCGCTGCGTCGGTTCGGCCAAGCGCTCCTGAGACTGCTGACGGGCGAGCGCGCCGTCGCGATCAACCGTGCGGCGGCCGCCGATGCGGACGCCGACGCGGCGCTCGGCAAGGTGCTAGCGGCGGCGGGGCGGGAGACGGTGTTGCCTCGTCTGACGGCCCTGATCGAGGCGGCGGCTGCGCGGGGCGAGGTCGATGTCGCGGGCGATGGCCCGGCGGCGGCCGAGGCCTATCTCGGGCTATTGCTGGGGGACCTGCCGGTCCGCCGGATCATCGGCGTCGCGGCGGCGCCGACGGGGGAAGCCGCCGAAGCCAGGGCCGCCCGTGCGGCGGCCCTGTGGCTCAAGCTATATAGGTCGGAACCGGCTACTCGACGGTGACCGACTTCGCGAGGTTGCGCGGCTGGTCGACGTCCGTGCCCTTGGCGACGGCGGCGTGATAGGCCAGCAACTGCATCGGGGCCGAATAGAGGATCGGCGAGATGAACGGGTCGCAGGTCGGCATCTCGATCACGTGGGTCGCATACTTGCCGGCCTCGGCGATGCCCTTGGCGTCGGAGATCAGGATCGCCTTGCCGCCGCGCGCCACGACCTGCTGCAGATTGGAGGCGGTCTTTTCGAAGAGGTTGTCGTAGGGCGCCACCATGACGACCGGCACGGCGTCGTCGATCAGAGCGATCGGCCCGTGCTTCATTTCGCCCGCCGCGTAGCCTTCGGCGTGCACGTAGGAGATTTCCTTCAGCTTGAGCGCGCCCTCCATCGCAATCGGATAGGAGGAGCCGCGGCCGAGATA
>DAINCG010000441.1:0-3821 GCA_036732525.1 Pseudomonadota bacterium
GCGTATATTCGCCCCCCGTTTCCTGGTCGTGCAGCACGGAATGGCGCTGACGGATCGACAGCCGCTCGACGAACAAGCGCCGGATATCGTACGAAGGCATATGGCCGATCTTGCGGACGAGATTCGCGACCATTTCCAGGCGCATGGGCTGAAGGCCCCGACGCGTTTCGACTATGCCCTCGACATGCGCTATCGCGGCCAAGCGTTCGAGGCGACCGCCGCGCTTTCGGCGGACGAGATCGAGAGCCTCGACGCCGACGGACTGGAAGAGCGCTTCCGCGCGGCCCACCGCCAGCTTTACGCCTTCGCCAAGGCCAAGGGCGAGGCGGCGGAGATCGTGGCCTACCGTGCGGGCGGCGCCCTGCCGCCGCCGGCTTTTCCGGAAGCGCCCGTCGAACGTATCGAGGCCGCGGGCGACGCGATCGAATTGTTCGAGCGCGGCCGGATGCAGAAGGCGAAACTTCTGCCGCGCGGCGCCTTGCCGGCGACGCCGCTCGCCGGTCCGCTCCTGATCGACGACGGCCTCGCGACCGTCTTCACGCCCGCCGGCTGGAGCGCCCGGCTCGACGACGCGGGCAACATCGTCATCGCCGCAATGGAGGGATAGCCGTGGCGCTCGATCCGGTCGAACAGGCGATCGTCGCACAGTCGCTGATCGCGGCCGCCCAGGAGATGGGCGTGAAGCTGATCCGCTCCGCCCACTCGCCGATCGTGCGCGAGGCGGAGGACTGCTCCGCCGCCCTCCTGACCGCCGACGGCGCGGTCGTGGCGCAGGCGGAGCTCATTCCGATGCAGCTTGGCTCGATCACCCATACCTTCCGCCACTGCGCCGAGCGCCATCCGCCCGAGACCATGCAGCCCGGCGACTTCTACATCACCAACGACGCCTATCTCGGCGGGCAGCACATCCAGGACATCTTTCTGTTCAGCCCGATCTTCCACGCGGGCAAGCGCATCGGCTTCGCGGCGACCGTGGTGCATCACATCGACCTCGGCGGCGGGGCGGCCGGCCTCAACCCGAACGCCAGCGACATCCACGCCGAGGGGATCGTCTTCCCGGCCCTGAAGCTCAACCGGGAACGAGACTGGACCGGCGGCCCCTGGGAAGCCTTCGTCCGCGCCAACGTCCGCATGCCCGACGCGACCTTGGGCGACATCGACGCCCAGTTCGCCGCGAACGCCGTCGGCGCCGAACGCGTGACGGCGCTCGCGGAGAAGTACGGGACCGCGAAGCTCGCCGACGCCATGCGCGAGATGCTCGATTATTCCGAGCGCCGGGTGCGCAACGCCCTCGCCGAGGCGCCGGACGGCGTCTACGAGGGCGAGGACTTCATCGACGACGACGGCCAGGGCTCCGGCCCGATCCGCGTCAAGGCGACGGTGACCATCGCCGGCGACGGCATGACCATCGACTTCGCGGGCACCGACGCCCAGGTCGGCTCCAACATGAACAACCCGTTCGCCTCCACCGTCTCGTCCGCCGTCGCGGCGGCGAAGTCGGTGCTGACCGACCCGGACATCCCCTTCAACGACGGCTGCAGCCGGGCGATCACGGTGACGGCGCCCTTGGGCTCGATCCTCAATCCGCGCTATCCGGCGCCGGTGCGCGCGCGCCTCCTGCCGAGCTACCGGGCGTTCGACGCCGTGATGAAGGCGCTGTCGAAGGCCGCGCCCGACCGGGTGATCGCGACCGGCACGGACACGACGACCGCCTGCTGCCTCGCCTGGCTCGGCCCCGACGGGTATGATATCTATCTGGAGATATTCGGCGGCGGCTATGGCGCGGGGCCGGCCAACGACGGCGTCGACGGGGTCGACAGCCCGCTCTCAAACTGCGGCAATATCCCGGTCGAAGCGACCGACATGGACCACGGCTTCTTCCGCTGCGTCGACTACAGCCTCGTGCCGAACTCGGCCGGCCGGGGACGCATGCGCGGCGGGCTGGCGCTGCGCAAGGTCTACGACATCCTTGCTGACGGCGTCGTCTTCGCCACATACGGGGACCGCTTCAAGCAGCCGGCGGCAGGCCTCTTCGGAGGAGCCGATGGCGGGCTCGGCATGAACCGCGTCATCCGCGGCGACGAGACGATCGAGCTTGGCTCGAAATGCCAGTTCAAGCTGAAGAAGGGCGACCGGCTGATCGTGCCGACGGCGCGCGCGGTCCGGGACGCCGAAGACGGACTTTTCATGCCGGCGGCGGCGGAGTAGCCGCGAAAATCGAAGATAGGGACCGAACATGGCCATTCACGCCGCGCTGCACCACAGCACCCGCTACGACTACGACCGCCGCGTCGAGATGGGGCCGCAGGTGGTGCGGCTGCGGCCGGCGCCGCATGCCCGGACCCCCGTGCTGAGCTATGCGCTGAAGATCGAGCCCGAGCCGCACTTTATCAACTGGCAGCAGGATCCCCACGGCAACTATCAGGCCCGCGTCGTCTTCCCGGAGCCGGTGACGCATTTCTATGCGACCGTCGATGTCGTCGCCGACATGTCGGTGCAGAATCCATTCGACTTCTTTCTGGAGCCGGACGCCGAGGAGCTTCCGTTCAAGTACGAGGCCGGCCTGAAGCGCGAGCTGGAGCCCTATCTGGAGCCCGAGGAGCCGGGGCCGTTGTTCAAGGCCTGGATGGCGAAGTGCCCGAAGCAGGAAGGCCGGTCGGTCGACTATCTGGTCAACCTGAATCAGCGCATCCAGAACGACGTCGCCTATCTGATCCGCATGGAGCCCGGCGTACAGACGCCGGACGAAACGCTGGAGCGCGGCCAGGGCTCCTGCCGGGACAGCGGCTGGATGCTCGTCCAGGCTTTGCGCCATCTGGGCTTCGCTGCACGCTTCGTCTCCGGATACCTGATCCAGCTGAAAGCGGACATGGAATCGCTCGACGGCCCGTCGGGCGCGTCGCAGGACTTCACCGACCTGCACGCCTGGGCGGAGGTGTACCTTCCGGGCGCCGGCTGGGTCGGCCTCGATCCGACGTCCGGCCTACTGGCGGGCGAGGGCCACATTCCGCTCGCCGCCACGCCCCGACCGCAGAGCGCGGCGCCGATCACCGGGTCGATCGGCAAGTGCGAGGTCGAGTTCAACTTCGACATGACCATCACGCGCATCGCCGAAACGCCGCGCGTGACCCTGCCCTACACGGAGGACCAGTGGGCGCGGATCGACGCGCTCGGCGACGCCATCGACGCCAAGCTGGAGGCGGGCGACGTGCGCCTGACCATGGGCGGCGAGCCGACGTTCGTCTCGATCGACCATGTCGACGGCGCGGAATGGAACACGGAAGCGGTCGGGCCGACCAAGCGCGGCCTGGCGGACACGCTGATCCGGCGTCTGCGCGACCGCTATGCGCCGGGGGGACTGCTGCATTACGGCCAGGGCAAGTGGTATCCGGGCGAGCAGCTGCCGCGCTGGGCGTTCGCGCTCTACTGGCGGGTCGACGGCGTCCCGATCTGGAAGAACGCGTCCAGCATTGCGCGGGAGACGGCCGACCATGCGCCGACGCCGGAAGACGTCGGCAAGTTCGCCGCCGGCGTCGCGGAACGGCTGGGCGTGCCGGCCGACGCCGCGGCCCCGGTCTACGAGGACGCGCTGCATTTCATCGGCAAGGAAGCCCAGCTGCCGGAGAACGTGACGGTCGAGGACTCGAAGCTCAAGGATCCGATGGAGCGCGCGCGCATCGCCCGCGTCTTCCAGCGCGGCCTGGACAAGCCGGCCGGATACGTCCTGCCGCTGCAGCGCTGGAACGCCCGCGGCAGCCGGCGCTGGTACAGCGAACGATGGTCGACCCGCAGCGGCCGCCTGACCCTGATCCCGGGCGATT
>DAINCG010000442.1:0-3816 GCA_036732525.1 Pseudomonadota bacterium
CTTCAACGCGACGGTCGACAAGTTCGGCCGCGTCGATTTCCTGTTCAACAATGCCGGCGGCGGCTCGCCGCCCGACCCGTTCGAGGACATTCCGCTGGAGACCTGGGCGCGCGTGCTCGCCGTCAACCTGACCGGGCCGTTCCTCTGCTCGCAAGAGGCCTTCCGCGTCATGAAGGATCAGAGCCCGCGCGGCGGGCGGATCGTCAACAACGGCTCGATCTCCGCCAACACGCCCCGGCCGTTCTCCGCACCCTACACGTCGACCAAGCACGCGATCACGGGCCTGACCAAGGCGACGTCGCTCGACGGCCGGGCCTATGACATCGCCGTCGGCCAGATCGACATCGGCAATGCAGCGACGCCGATGACGGAGCGCATGCAGCGCGGCGTGCTGCAGCCCGACGGCGAGACCCGCGTCGAGCCGACCATGGACGTCCAGGCCGTCGCCGACGCCATCGTCTATATGGCGGGCCTCCCGTTGGACGCCAACGTGCACACCATCACCGTCATGGCGACGAAGATGCCCTTCGTCGGCCGTGGCTGACGCGCGGACGAAAGGCGAAAGCCCCATGAACGACGTAACGCAAGCCGGCGTTTCCAAGGCGCTCTGGTACACGGGCGCGCCGCTCGACCGGCTGTCCCACCGCCGGGCCGACGACGGCTGGATGAACAACAAGCTCTACGACCCGGAAAGCCGCATCGTCGCGGTGTGGCGCGACAAGAGCCTGGTCCACAACGAGGAAGACACCGCGCTGCTGCCGACCGTCGGCGAGGCGAAGGACCTGCTCGACGCCGGCCGCTTCCACTCCTTCCTCGGCGTGCGCGAGGGGATCGCCTATTTCGGCGTCGACCTCTCCCACCACGAGGACCCCTATCAGGCGCACCCGACGATCGACGCCCAGGGCATGTTCGAGGATTTGCGCAAGGTCGGCCCGGCGCTGGCGCAGCAGGAAGGCTCGATCCTGGCCCATGCCCGCGGCCTGATGTTCTGGCATCGCCGCAACGGCCACTGCGGGGTCTGCGGCGCGCCGACGAAATCGGAGAAGGCGGGCAGCCAGCGCCGCTGCACCGACCCCGACTGCAATACGGAGCATTTCCCGCGCACCGACCCCGCCGTCATCATGCTGGTGCACCGGGGCGACAAGTGCCTGCTCGGGCGGACGCGCAATTTCCTGCCGCGCATGTATTCGACGCTGGCGGGCTTCGTGGAGCCCGGCGAATCGCTGGAAGAGGCCGTCGCCCGCGAGGTGCTGGAGGAGACGGCGATCGTCGTCGATCCGGCCAAGGTGCGCTACTGGGCGAGCCAGCCCTGGCCGTTCCCGGCCTCCCTGATGCTCGGCTTCCACGCCGAGGCCGAGACGGAGGAGATCGTCGTCGACGAGGAGGAGCTTGAGGACGCCCGCTGGATGCACCGCAGCCAGATGGACAATCTGGAGGACTACGGCATGGCTCTGCCACGCCGGGACTCGATCGCCTACCGGCTGATCATGTCCTGGATGCAGGGCGCGGCCTGAGCGGCGGGGGACTGGGGTCATGCGGCTCAAGGGCAAGGTCGCGGTCGTCACCGGCGCCGCGTCGGGGTTCGGCGAGGCGATCTCGAAGCGCTACGCGGCGGAAGGCGCGGCCGTCATGGTCGCCGACATGAACGCCGCCGGCGCCGCCAAAGTCGCCGAGGCGATCCTGTCGGACGGCGGCCGGGCGGCATCCATCCAGGCGGACGTGACCGACGCCGATCAGGCGAAGGCGATGGTCGACGCCGCGGCGGCGGCCTTCGGCGGCCTCGACGTGCTGGTCAACAATGCGGGCGTGCCGCAGCGGGTCGGCCGGTTCGAGACGGTGGAGGCGGACGTGATCGACCGTATCTTCGCCGTCAACGTGCAGAGTTGGCTGTTCACGGTGCGGGCGGCCCTGCCGCACCTGGAAGCGCGCGGCGGCGGGTCGATCGTCAACACGGCCTCGATCGCGGGCCTCCGCCCCCGGCCGGGCGCGGCATGGTACAACGCCTCCAAGGCGGCGGCGTGCAGCCTGACCCTATCGATGGCGTCCGAACTCGGCGAGAAGAACATCCGCGTCAACGCGCTCTGCCCGGTCGCAGCGGAAACCCCGCTCTTCCGCGACGTCGTCGGCGAGATCACCGACGAGACCCGCGCCCGCTTCCTCGCGGGCATCCCCCTCGGCCGCCTCGCCACCCCGGACGACGTCGCCGGCGCCGCCGTCTACCTGGCGTCCGACGAAGCGGCCTTCCTGTCGGGCGTGCTGCTGCCAATCGACGGGGGGCGGGCGGCGCTTTGAACGACTCGAGTTGGTATTGATCCGACGCCGCCAGCCAGCCTTACCTCATTCGCTCAATCTTCAAAGCATGAGCCTCAAGCGTATCTCTACATTTATTATAAAATTTTTCCGGCTTCCCAAAAAA
This sequence comes from Pseudomonadota bacterium, assembly GCA_036732525.1. Taxonomy (GTDB): domain Bacteria; phylum Pseudomonadota; class Alphaproteobacteria; order Bin95; family Bin95; genus VMCJ01. The sequence goes on from DAINCG010000442.1 coordinate 2,417, forward strand.
CGGAGCGAGTGCATCCTTCGATACTTCAACAATTGTAGCGCCAGAGCTTATAATCATCAAACCGCCCCGGATATGCCCATCGATCAATGAAAGATGGGCGCTCAAAAGACAGCGGACGTGCGCGTTAACAACCATATATGCAAGCGACTCAAATGAATGCACCAAATTGATGCCAAAAGGATGTGACATTCGTTTTGCATTACAGAATGCGACAGTTGAATCATTAATTTGACGCAATTTGCACAAGCCGGGATACTTTGTATAATATTTCGGATTTTCACAAGGACGCGATCTAAACATGCAATAATCCAGCGCCTCCCAGACCTCCCTGTTCTCATTGTCAGGATAAGTAAACTTTGCACCCGCCGATGATTTTGAGGGCATCATACCAATAAAAATACAGGAATATACTAATACTAAGTGCCGGCGCTGTCGCGCAAGCTCCTTGAACAACAGCCCGAAGGAGATTTGGAAAAGCTCAGCCACCCTGATCACCGCAAGAGGTTGAGGCAAAGAGCGCTCAGCTCCGGCGCTAGTGCCGCGATCTGGATTTTTCCGCCCCAGCCCGCAGCGGCGTCAGTTCGGCCGGAGCGCGTCCGCGAGCTTGGCGACGCGGCCGGAGAGGGCTTCGATGGCCTGGGCGGCCTGGGCCTCGGATGCGGCACGCGCCTTCATGTCGTCGACGAGTTCGGCGTGCGCCGTCTTCAGCGCCGCCAATTCCGCCGCCATCGTGTCGCGTTCCGCGATCAGCTTCTCGAGGTTTTCGTCCATCGCCGCGCCGTCCGGCTGCTGCTCGGCCTGCTCCGCCTGGAGACTTTCGAGCGCGGCCTTGAGAGCGTCACGCTCCGCCGCAAGCTTCTCGAGCGTTTCCTGGGCCGACCGGTCGGACTGATGCTCCGCCTTCAGGCTTTCGAGGGCGCCGCGCAAGGCGTCCCGCTCCGCGACCAGGGCGTCGAGCCCGGCGGCGCCCGCGGTCTCGGCCGCCGTTTCCGCCTCGTCCGCCGTGATCAGGGCGGCCATGACCAGAAGCTGCGCGTCGCCGACCTGGCCGACCTGGCCGACAAGCTCGTTCACCCGGTCGGCCAGATCGCCGCCAAGCTGGCGCAGCCGGCTTTCCTGCCCGTCCTCGCAGGCCATCCGGTAAGGGCGGCCGTTGACGGTAATGGTGACTTCGCCCATGGCCCAGTCCTTCCGTTGCGAGGCCCCCATTGCGAGGCCCCCGACGCCGCGTCAGCCGCGGCCCGCCAGGATCGCCTCGACCTGTTGGATCGCCCCGTCCAGCCGACGCGTGACGTCGTCCGCGACCGATTTCAGACTTGCATGATCGCGCCGAAGTTCGGCCAGCGCCGCCTCCAAGGCCGCGGCGTCGCGGGTCGAGGACGCCGACGCGGCGACCGTCT
>DAINCG010000443.1:0-3800 GCA_036732525.1 Pseudomonadota bacterium
CTCGTCCTTCAGGCGTTCGACATGCGCCGGATCGCCCAGGAACCGCGTCTCGAGCCGGGTCAGGCCGTTCGACATCGGGTAGGGGCCGAAATTGGCGGCCGTCAGGGTGACGGTCGCCTCATGCCGGTTGTCGCCTTCGAAGGCGCCGTCGGCCATATAGGACCGGTCGACCGCGAACAGGATCTCGGCGAGCGTGCCGGCGAAGCAGGAGCCGGGCTCGGCGAAGGCGGCGAGGGAGCGCGAGGTGAGGTCGATCCGCTTGAGGACCCGCTTCCAGTAGAGCGCGATCTCGTTCGCGAACCAGTCGTTCCGGTTCTCCAGCACGATCGCCTCGTGCGCCAGGACTGCGGCCGGATCGCCCGAGGTCTTGAAGACGACGACCCCGGCCTCGAGTTCATTCAGGCGAAGATGCAGGATCGCGTCGTCGAGTTCGCGGGCGGCGCGCAGCATCCAGGTCGCCGCGCCCTCGGCGTGCAGCGCTTCGACCGACGCGGGCGCGGTCTCGGCCGGCGCCTTGATCTCGACGACGGCGCGGCGGCCGGCGCGGTCGAGCTGGATTTCGACGGTCGAATAGCGAATCGACCCGTCGGTGTCGATCTCGCGGTCGAGCGGCGTGAGTTCGACGCCCGTCGCGTCGGCCGGCCGGTTCGAGCGGGCCGCGAATTCGGCCGCGCGCTTGGCGACCGTCACTTCGAAATCCTTGTTGGGCACGACGTCGTCGACCAGGCGCCACTCGGCGGCGCGCTTGCCCTTCACGCCCTCTTCCATGGCGCAGAAGACGTCGGCGCGGTCGCGGCGGACCTTGCGCTTGTCGGTGACGCGGGTCAGGCCGCCGGTGCCGGGCAGCACGGCGAGCAGCGGCACTTCCGGCAATGCCACGTTCGAGCTGGCGTCGTCCGCCAGGATGATGTGGTCGCAGGCAAGCGCCAGTTCGTAGCCGCCGCCCGCGCAGGCGCCCCGGATTGCGCAGATATAGGTCTGGCCCGACTCGGCGCCCGCCGCTTCGAATGTGTTTCGTGTCTCATTGGTGAATTTACAGAAGTTGACCTTGTGGGCATGGGCGGCGCCCGCGAGCATCCGGATGTTGGCGCCGGCGCAGAAGACGTTGTCCTTGCCGGAACGCAGGACGACGACCTTCACCTCGGGGTGCTCGAAACGCATCCGCTGCACGATGTCGGCAAGTTCGATGTCGACGCCCAAGTCGTAGGAATTGAGTTTCAGCTCATAGCCGTCGAACAGCCCGCCCGTCTCATCGACGTCCATGAAGAGCGTCGCGATCTCGCCCGCATATTCGATCCGCCAATGGCGATAGCGGGACGGGTCCGTCCGAAAGTCGATCGCGTCGGGCATGCCCCGCCTCCGTGGCCGTTTCCGGCGTTATAGTGCCAGCGGACGCGGAACGAAATGATTGGTTTGTATTATTATGCAGAGAAAGCCCGAAGAGTGCAAGAATTACGCATTATAATGCGTGAGCCGAGTGACCACGCTTCGCGGAACATTGTGCGTCGCTCCGTCAACGCGGATGACGGCCTGCATTGCGTCGACGTGTTCGAACGTCCGGGTGGCGGTTTCGGGTTCGAGGTCTACCGCCGCGATGCCGAAGGCGGCGGCTGGTATCCGGTCGGGTATTTCGGCGACAAGAGGTTTGATACGCTGGCCGCGGCGATGCAGGCGGCGCGCGCCGCTGCGCCCTGGCTCGACGAGTGACGGTCAGGCGGCAGGGAGCGCGACAGGGAAGGGCCTGACGTTCGCCGCAGCTTCCCGCTTCGAGCGGCGGATGATGATGATCGCCGGGTTTGCGACGCCTGCCGCGCGCATTGCATCGACGAAGCCGGCGAGATCGGAGCGGAGCAGCGTTTCGCCGGGAGCGCCGACAGCGGCGGCGACATCCACCGGGGTTTCGAACGGCACGCCCGCTTCCAGCAGGTCCGCCTGCAAGGCCGGCGCGTTCGCGACGCCCATGTAGACGGCCATGGCGACGCCGGGGCGCAGATTGGCCGCCCAGTCGGGGGGCGCATCGCCCGCGCGGGTGCGGCCGGTGGTCAGCAGGACGGCGTCCGTCTCGCCTCGTTCGGTCAGAAACCGGCCCATCGCGGCGGAGGCGGCGGATGCGGCGGTGACGCCCGGCACGATCTCCCAAGGTATGCGGGCCGCGTCGAGCGCTTCGGCTTCCTCGGCGCCGCGGGCGAAGACGCCGGGGTCGCCGCATTTCAGTCGGACGACCTTCTTGCCCTGCCGCGCGGCCGCCACGATGACGCCGTTGATCCGATCCTGCGGCCAGGCGGCCTCGCCGGGCGTCTTGCCGACGGAAACGCGCTCGGCGTCGCGCCGGGCAAGTTCCAGGAGTTCCGGGCTTGCGAGGCGGTCGTAGAAGATGACGTCGGCTTCCTGCAGCCGTTGCACGCCACGCAGCGTGATCAGATCGGCGGCGCCAGGCCCGGCGCCGACCAGGCTGACAAAGCCCTCGGCCGCGGCGGTCCCGCCGTCGCGCAGTCGCGCCTTCACCATCCGGGCGGCGTCGCGCTCCCGTCCGGCCGAAGGTCCAGCGCCAGAGCTCGCGGCGCGCCGCCGGCTGCAGCCGCCGGGCGGCGCGGCGGAGGCGGCCGGCGAGCGCGGCCAGTTCGCCGAGCCGGGGCTCCAGCATGGTCTCGACGCTCGTCTTGATCTGGCGGGCGAGAACGGGCGCCGTCCCTTCCGTGCCGATGGCGACGACGACGGGGTCGCGGTCGACGATCGCCGGCGTCACCGCGTCCGAGAGGTCGGGCGCGTCGACGACATTGGTCGGTACGCCCGCCGCGCGGGCGATCGCGGAGAGGCCGGCGTCGGCCCCGACGCAGCCGGTCGCGACGAAACATAGCGCGGCGTTCGACAAGACGTTCGCCTGAAGCGGCCCCCGGACCCAGAGGATGCGGCCGCGCTGGGCAAGGTCTTCCAGTTCGTCGTCTAACCGGTCGGCGACGACGACGATCTCCGCCGTCGTCTTCAGGATCAGGCGGACCTTGCGGGCGGCGATCTCGCCGCCGCCGACCACCACGACGCGGCGGCCGTCCATCTTCAGAAACATCGGGAAGTAGCGCATGGCGTCGCTCCGTCAGGCGGCGCGGCGCGTGCTGCGGCGCCGCCAGAGATCGCGGGCGACTTCAGTCGCCGCTTCGGGATCGCGTCCGACGCCGGCGCCGAAGAGCGCGGCTCCCGCCGTCGCCAGCACGGCGGCCTCCGCGAACGGATCCTCGGCGTCGCCGGCCCAGAGGGCGGCGGGCGTGGTCTGGACGCCTTCGGCGAGACGGACATGGCCCGTGACGAGGGCAGGCGCCGTCGTCTCGAACGCGTTGCCGTCGGCGACGCCCAGAAGTTCGGCCGCCTTGCCCGGATGTCGCTCGAACTCCCCACCGCCGCCTTTCAGGACAAGCAGGCGCGGCTGTTCGAGCGCGAGACCGACGTCCTGTTGCAGGCCGCGGTATGCCGGATGGAAGACGCCCTGCAGCGACGTCGCGGCTCCCGCCGGGTTCATCGCGCGCAGCGCCGTGTTGATCGGCGACCTGAGGCCGAGGACGTCGCGGAGCCGCAGGAGGTCGAGCGCCGAACGGTCGAGCGCCTCCAGCGGGGCATAGGCGATGCCATGCGCAGTCAGGGCGCGTTGTGCGGCGTCGGCGGACTCGACTGTCGGAATGTCCAGCCCCGCGAGCGCCTTGCGAACGTCCGCAATCTCGTTCGACGCGGAGTTCCAGCCGTGCAGCAGCACTGGCATTCCGGCAGCCGCCGCGAGCTTCGCCGCGAGGAGAAACCAGGGCGCCCCGCGG
>DAINCG010000444.1:0-3772 GCA_036732525.1 Pseudomonadota bacterium
CGCGAGAAGCGTTATCCGCGCCGGGCTCGCGCGCGTGGCCGTCAGGGCGTTGCGGTCGTCCGGTTCACGGTGACGCGGACCGGCGAGGTCGCCGGCGCGCGCATCGACAAGGGATCCGGCGTTCGCGATCTCGACCGGGAAACGCTCGACATGCTGGATCGGGCGGGTCGTTTGCCGCCGATCCCGAACGAGATCGCGAGCGACCGCCTGACCTTCGTCTTTCCGGTCGCGTTCTCGCTACGCTGACGGCGTTCAGATCGCCGTCAGGTGGTTGTCCCAGGCGAAGTCCGCCTTCGTGTCGATCACGGCGCCGTCGCGATGGAGCCGGCCGAGGCCGTCGCTTTCGACGAAGCCCGACCGACCGGCCGCCACGCCGCAGACGTCGGCCATGGCGCGGCGCTCGACCAGGTCCAGGGACCGCGTGTCCCAGATATACATGACGCCGCCGCGTGGGCAGGTGGTTGCTGCCCGCGCGCCGTCGCGGCGGACGGCGACGGAGCCGACATAGTTGCGCATGTCCGGCCGGTCCGACGCGCCGACGATCTCGATCTCGCCGCCGCGCCGATGCATGCCGACGAGCGGCGGCAGATCGCCGGCCGGTCCTTCATATTGACCGCCCCACCAGACGGACCCGTCGGGCGCGGCGGCGATGTGGCGGATCGAGAGTTGCCGCAGGTCCCGGCGCGCTTCGGCGACCTCCTGGACCGCGCCCGTTTCGACGTCGACATAGGCGAGGTTCGGCCGCATGTCGGCCAGGTTAAGCTTCATGCGCGGCAGGTCCGGATGGGTCGCGATCCCGCCATTGGCGGCGGCGATCGTGCGGCCGTCCGGCAGCAGCAGGATCTGATGCGGGCCGATCCCGCCGCTGTCGAACTCGCCGATGCGCTTGAAGCCGGCCTGGACGTCGTAGACGCCGATCGCGCCGCGCCCGGCATCGAAGTCGTTCTCAGCGGCATAGAGCAGGCGGCCGTCCGCCGAGAAGCAGCCGTGGCCATAGAACTTTCTGTCGGCAGGCGGCGCGAATCCGCCGGCGACGCGCCGGGCGACAAGGTCGAAAACGACGGCGAAGTCGCCGAGCCGTCGGGCGAACAGCACGGCCAGTCCGGCGGTTCGGCAGACCGCCGCGCCATGCCCGCGGCGCGGCAACGGCGCGCGGCAGAGGATGCGCCCATCGGCGTCGATCAGATAGCCCGCGAAGCCGTCCCGGTCGCGCGCCGCCGCGATGAAGGCGGGCGCGCCGTCGGCCGGCGCGGCGCCGGTCAGCGCCGCCGCGCCGAGGCTCGCGAGAAGGGTTCGGCGATCAATCTCCATCGAGCGAATTGAACCCGGCGATCAGGCCGAGCGCCGCCGGCAGGCGCTCACGCAACACCTCGCTCGCCTGCCGGAGCGAGAGCGCGGCGTAGAGGATCTTCGACTTCGCCTCCGGGTCGGCAAGGACGGACGGCCAGTCGTCGCCGGCAAGTCGGGCGGTCGCGATCGCCGCCGCCGCCTGGCCGAGATAGAAGTCGGCTTCGCCCGGAATGCCCTTGCCGTCGTCGGGCAGCGCTCTCTCCAGGGGCATCGCGGCGAGCAGACGCCGGACCGCGTCGATGTTTGCGGCCGTGGTCGGGATGGCGAGACCGGCGCCGGGATAAGGCGCGAGTCCCGGCGCGGGCGGGCCGCCGTCCGCGCCCGCGGGCCGGTCGATCTTCAGGTTCGCCGCGATCTGCGCCTGTTCCTGGGCCGCTCTGAGCAGCGCCTGCACGGCTTCGCCGTCGGACCGGTATTCGGGGTTGTCCGGGCCGGGCGTGCGGATCGAGCGGGCGGCCGGCCCGCTCCATGCGGCGACCAGGTCGTCCGCAAGGCGGCGAATGTGCGTCGCGAGCGCCTGGGCGTAAGCGCAGCGGAAGCCGAAGGGCGGCGCGCCGAGGCCGTCAGCGCCGTCGCCGAGCAACACATGGGCGAGGGCCGGCAGGCCCTGAACGGCCGCGCTTTTCGCCGCGAGGTTGGCGGCGTCGGCGGCCGACGGTTCTTCCGTCCGCAGGATCTCCGCCACCTGGAGGAAGCCGCGGGCGCGGCGGTCGGGCCAGAATAACAGCCGATCGATCCGATTTTCCGCCCGCGCCGGCCCGAAGCGGAACGGTTCGACGGCGGCGAAGGCGCGCGCTTCATCGGCGAATGCGGCCCGCGCGGCTTGAAGACGGTCCGGGGTCGGCCCCGTGCAGAGCGCGCCGATCGCGGTCTCGGCCGCGGCGGCGGCCGTGGCGAACTCGCGATAGGCCGGCTGGATCATGCCCGTGACGGCGCCCTCGACCGCGGCGGCGAGCTCGTCGCTTTCAGCCGCCGCCGCCGGTTGGCCGAACGCCGCCGCGACGGTTGCTGCGAGAAGGGCGATCCTGCGGAAGCTCATAGCGACTCCAGAAACCGGATCAGCGCGGCGCGGTCTTCGGGCGGCATATCGACGACGGTCTGACGCGCGGCCTCGGCTTCCCCGCCATGCCACAGAATCGCTTCCAGAAGGCTCCTGGCGCGTCCGTCATGCAGGAAGAAGGTGTGTCCGTTGACGGTCTCGGTCAATCCGACGCCCCAGAGCGGCGCCGTCCGCCATTCGCGCCCGTCCGCCGACCCGGCGGGGCGATTGTCGGCGAGGCCATCGCCCATGTCGTGCAGCAGCATGTCGGTGTAGGGCCAGATCAGTTGGAAGCGATGCTCGGGCTCGCGCGCGTCGCGGCGCGTCACGAATTTCGCCTGGTGGCAGGCCGTGCAGCCGGCTTCGTAGAATGCGTGCTTGCCGCGCAGCACGTCCGGCGCCGCGACGTCCCGCCGGACCGGAACCGCGAGATTGCGGGCATAGAATTCGACCAGGTCCATGATCGGGTCCGGCGCCTCGACCTCGCCGAGGTTGGCCTGTACGCCGGTCGGCTGGTCGCGGCAGGCCGTTTGCCGATCCGTGCAATCGCCCCAATGGTTCGGCATGTCGGGCGTCGAGATGCCCATGTCGCCGGCGAAGGCGCCGGCGGACTGGTCGCGGACCGACACGGTCGAGGCCTTCCAGCCGAAGCGGCCGAGGGCGCGTTCGCCGTTCTTGGTGTTGCGTCGCCAACTGGTCCGGCCGGAGATGCCGTCGCCATCCCGGTCGTCTGGGTCGGCGAGGGCCAGGATGTCGTCGGGGTGGATCGCCTCCAGCAGGCCGAGCCCGATCATCGGCGGCGCGACCCTGGGCGACAGCATGGTCTCCGGATTGAGCGGGCCGTAGGCGAGGTCCTCGATCGAATAGGCGGGCCGTCGCGGCGAGGCCGTTTCCCCGCCGGACAGCATGACCGGGACCTCCTCATAGGCGATCCGCATGCGTCCTTCGCCGCGGACGCCGGGCGTCGCGAAATTCTGAAGCTGGCCGCCATAAGTCGGTTCCGGGGCCACGAGAAGGCTGCCGTCGGCGATGGCGTCGCGGACGGCGTCCGTCTTCGGCGGGACCGAGAGGCGCAGGAACATCGAAACCGCGTCGTCTTCTAGCCCGGTTGGCGGCCGGCCGCGCCCATCCTTCAGATGGCACCCCTGGCAGGAGCGGGCGTTGAACAACGGCCCGAGGCCGTCGGAGGCCTGGGTGGAGGACGGAGCGGACGACCAGAGCTTCTTGAAGAAGCCGTTGCCGAGAAAGAAGCGCTCGCGCTCCGCGAAGCTCAGGTTGGCGGACGGATGCGAGAATGCGTCGCCGTTCGGCGTCGCGCGCGACGTCGTGGCGCCGCCCTGCATCGCCTCGAAAGGCTCCGCCTTCCCGAAGTCCGAAGTGGGC
>DAINCG010000445.1:0-3762 GCA_036732525.1 Pseudomonadota bacterium
AAGGTCTGGGAGGAAATGTCCTTCTCGACCGTGTCCGGTCCGCCGAGGCCCTGGCCGTTGTTCGGTTCCTCCGCCTGGTTGAAGAATCCGGTGAACGAACCCTCGAGATGGTGGTTCTCGCCGAGCGCGCCGCCGATCTTGAAGAGGCCGCCGAGCAGTTGGTCGTCGGCGTTGGTCAAGGTCGAGCCGTCGCCGAGGTCGATCGCGTTGCTGTCCCGATAGGTCAGGTTGGCGATCACGTCGATGCCGTTCGCGAACAGGCCATAGCCGGTCAGTGACGCGAACTCCTCCGTGTTGACGTCCTGGTATCCCGTGGAGACGCGTCCGCCGAAGGTTTCGCCGGGCTCCAGGTAGTCCGCCGCGCGCGCCGTCCGGAACTCGATCACGCCGCCCGTGCCGCCGCTGCCGTAGAGCGATGAGGCCGAGCCGCGCAGCACTTCGACGCCCCGCAGGATTTCCGGGTCGATGAAGAAGCGGCCGTCATGGGCGGAGCCGAAGTTCTGCCGGGCGCCGTCGAACAGCACGACCACGTCGGCGCCGGAGAAGCCGCGGATGCTTGGCGTCTCGCCGGTGCGACGCGGGCCGCCGACGAACTCGACGCCGGGCACGAAGCGCAGCACGTCGTCCGGGGTGGAGGCCTGGAAGGCCTCGATCTCCTCCCGGTCGATCACGGTGACCATGCCCGGCGCGTCGAACGCCGGCAGGGGGTTGAGCGTCGTCGTGACGGTCATCTGGTCGAGGAAGATATCCTCGCCGGCGACCGGGGCGTCGCCGGCGGTTTGCGCGGCGGCGAAATGGCAGATGCAGGAGGCGGCGATCGCGGCTCCCTGGAAGACGTATCTGCGGCAATGCATGGGTCAGCGCGCTCCGTTGCTAGGCGACGATTTGCGCTGGCTGGAGGCGGGCCGGCTGGGCCGCTCTTGGCTGGCGACGCGGCGGCGCGCGCTTGACAATCGTGCGAATGCGAAGCATTCTCAGATCCAGCGATGCGGCCCCCACGTGGGGTTCGATGTAGCCGACGATATTGCGAATGGTTCTCATTCGCAAGAAAAAATCTTCCGATCGATCTTGCGTCTGCAAGAGGAGACCCATCGCCATGTTCATCGCCATGAACCGGTTCAAGATCGTCAAGGGCCGGGAACAGGATTGGCGCACGCGCGACAGCCGCCTCGCGGACGTGCCGGGCTTCGTCGAATTTCATCTGCTCCGCGGTCCGGAGGCCGACGATCACACGCTCTATGCTTCGCACACGATCTGGCGGGACCGGGCGGCGTTCGAGGCCTGGACCAAGTCGGAGGCGTTCCGCCAAGCCCATGCCGGGGCAGGCGAAACCCGGGGCATGTATCTCGGGCACCCCAATTTCGAGGGCTTCGAGGCCGTGATGGAATCGCTCCCGGCCGACTCCGTCGCCTGATCGCCTGGTCAACCGATATGTCCGATCCGATCGTTGCCGCGGACGCCCCGGCGGCGGGCGCCGCGTTCGACCTCGAATCCCTCTTTCGGCTGTATGACTTGGGCGGGCCCGTCGTTGTTCTGCTGGGGGCGATGTCCGTCGCGGCGACGGCCATCGCGATTGCGAAACTGCTGCAGTTCCGCCGCGCGCGCGTCTGGTCGGGTCGTGAGGCGGACCGTGCGGTCGATCTCTACCTCCATGGCGATCCGGCCGCCGCCTTGAGCGCGCTCCGCGACGTCGAAACGCCGGTCGGGCGCGCCGTCGCCGCAGCCATGCGGGCCCGCGCGAGCGTCGACCGCACAGCGGCGCGGGAAGCGACCGAAACGGCGGCCCTGGCGGAGATCGAAGGCCTGCGTGGCGGGCTGCGTCCGCTTGAGTTCATCGCCGGCGTCGCGCCGCTGCTCGGCCTCTTCGGCACGGTGCTCGGCATGATCGCTGCGTTCCGGGCGCTGGAAGCGGCAGGCGCGCGCGTCGACCCATCGATCCTGGCGGGCGGCATCTGGGAGGCGCTCTTCACGACCGCTGCGGGTCTCGCGGTCGCCATGCCGGCGCTGGCGCTTTCGAACTGGTTCGACCGCATCGTCGACCGCACCGCGCATCGGATCGAGGTGCTCGCCGGCCGCGTGCTGACCGCCGAAGCCCAGGGCGCCGCGCGGGCGGCGCCGCCGGCGATGGCCGCGGAATAGGTCGCTGGTGTCGGCGCTCGGCCTACGGACGACGCGGCGGCCGGCCCGGATCGGCATCACGCCGCTGATCGACGTCGTCTTCATCCTGATGATCTTCTTCATGCTCGCGTCGACCTTCGCCAACGAACGCCAGCTCGAACTCGACGGCCGACGCGCGGCCGGCGGCGGCGGGGACACGCTGCTGCTGACGGCGGCGCCCGATCGGATGCTGCTCGGCGGACGGCCGATCGCGGCAGAGGACCTGCGCGCGCGTCTTGCCGCCGCGCCCGACCGTCCGGTCGCGGTTCGTCCGTCCGGCGGCGCGTCGCTGCAGCGCCTGATCGATGTCGCGGACCTGGCGCGCGGCGCCGGCGCCGCGCGCGTCGCGCTGGCGCGCTGACGCCATGCGGTTACGACGCAGCGCCGGGCTTCCCGTTCGGGAGGATGGGGTGATCCCCCTGATCAACATCGTCTTCCTGCTGTTGATCTTCTTCCTGCTCGCCGGTCGCATCGCGGACCCGCCGGACCCGGACATCGCGCCGCCCGCGTCCGCCGAAACGCCGGACGCGCCGGCGGAGGCGGCGTCCCTCGCCGTCACGGCCGAAGGCGGCATCCGCTATCTGGGCGCGCCGGCGGCGCTCGCCGACGCCGCGCGGTCGATCGCCGCCGCCGGCCTGGAGACGCCGTCCATCATTCGCGCCGACCGAAACGCGCCCGCCGCACGGGTGCTCGAAGCCGCGGCGGCGCTAAAGGCCGCCGGAATGGAGGAGACGCGACTTGTCGTCGAAGTCGCAGAATAGCGCCGGCATAAGGCGCGGCTTCGCCCGGCGGCGGGACCGCGCGGTCGGCGTCGGCGTCGCCGTTGCGCTGCACGCCGCAGGGTTCGTTGCGCTGACCGACAATCTTTCGCCGAGCGTCGCGGGCGGCGGCGGGGCCATGGCGCTCGGTCTGCTGGACGGCCTCCCCGGCGTCGGGGAGGCGGCGCCAGCTTCAGCGTCGCGTGCCGCATCCGCCGAAGCGTCGATAGCGACGGACGCCGCGCCGCCTGTGCCGCGCTCGCCGATGCAACAGGTCGCCGCGCCGCTGCCGAGCCTTGTCCCGCCGCCGGCGGCCTTGACAGCGCCAGCCGCCGACGCAGTGCAGGCGGCCGGCGATGCAATCCCGGTCCGTAGCGCCCGGATAGCGGCGCCGAAGGAGGCGGCGGCGGCAAATCCGCCGGAGGCGCCTCCGAAGGCGGATCTGAAATCCGCTACGACGGCTGGGGCGGTGGAATTCAGGCCGCGCGAGGTCCGGGAACTAAAGCCGCGCGAGGTCGCGGAGGCTCGGCCCGTAGAGGCGCCGCCGCTGCCCGAACAGGATGTCGCCGTGGTCCGGGCGACCGTGCCCGAGACTGTGGCCGCGACGCCGCCGGACCTGACGCCGTTGCCGCCGAAGCGGCCAGCCCATCTTGCGCGCGCGCCGGAGCCGCGGCCCAGGCCGCAGCCGAAACCCGTCCCGCGCGCCGAGCGTAAGCCGCAGCCGAAACCGATCGCCCGGCGCCCGGCGCCCGCACCGGCGCTGGCGGCCGCACCGAGTGTCGCCACATCCGATGATCGCTCGAATGACGCCGTGGCCGCCGCGAATGGCCCGGCGTCGGATGGCGCG
>DAINCG010000446.1:0-332 GCA_036732525.1 Pseudomonadota bacterium
CGTTGACCGGCCACGAAGGCGTCACCGGGCCGACCAAGGTCGGATTCTGGGTCTGCGACATGGCGACCGGCATGACGGCCGCGTTCGCGATCGCCTCCGCCATCGCGCGCCGGCGCGCCACCGGGGAAGGCGCCTATATCGACGTCTCCATGCTGGACGTCGCGACGTCGTTCATTTCGCCGATGGTGACCAACTACCTGAACTTCGGCGTCGAGCCGCAGCTGATGGGCAACGGCTCGCCGGCAAGTTCGTCGGTTTCGTCGGTCTACGAGACGGGCGACGGGCTCTTGCAGGTGGCGGCCGCCACCCAGGGGCAGTTCGCGGCATTGGCG
>DAINCG010000446.1:393-2443 GCA_036732525.1 Pseudomonadota bacterium
GATCGGGCGCGAGGACATGATCGCCGACCCCCGGTTCGCCGACCGCGAGGCCCGGATCGCGCATGCCGCCGAGATGCGGGAAGAGTTGCTGAAGACCTTCGCGACCGCTGACGCCCGGACATGGGAGAACAGGCTGGCCGCCGCGGGCGTCCCGGCGGGCGCGGTTTTGACGATCCCGCAGATGGCCAGCGACGAACAGGTCATTCAGCGTGGCCTGCTTCGGGAAGGTCCGGCGCCTGGCGGTCTCGACGGGACCTTCCGCACGGTCGGCGCGCCGTTTCGGGTGCGCGATGCGGCCGGCGGGCCGCTCGCGCCGACGCCGGGCCTTGGCGAGCATACCGACGCTGTGCTGGGCGAGGCGGGCTTCGCCACGGATGAAATCCAGGCGTTTCGGGCGTCCGGCGCTGTCGCCTGACGCAGCGCGGCCTTCAACGCCGCTGGTCATCGCCTACATCAAAGGCCAAATGGTCCAGGTAGGGGAGGAAATTTAATGGCGCGTTCGCTGCCGCCCATCGATCGCAGGGGACGGCTCCGGAAACGCGACCGGAAGGCGCATCCGAAACTCTTTGCCTTGCGGGATCGCTTCGCCAAGGCTTCGAAGGGCGCGCCGGCCCGTGGCGGGCGGGGCCGCGGCCTGCCCGCATTCGATCGGAGAATTATTCTGCTCGGCCTCTGCGTGCTGCTGGCAGTGCTGGGCCTGCTCAAGTCCGACGGGCTTCTATAGAACCGCCGCTGCCTTCTCAGAAATCGAGCGTCACGACCACGCGCCGTCCGCCGTCTTCGTAAACGAGAGAGCTGAAGCCGATCTTGCGGGCAAGCAGGATGCCCCGGCCATGCGCGGCGAAACTGAATTCGTCCGTATCCGTCATGAATGGCGTCGGGTCGAAGCCGTCGCCCTCATCCTGGATCGAGATGCGCAGTCCCGCCCGGTCCTGTTCGAAGGCGACGGTGGAGCGCCTTGCGGCATATTGGGGCGATCCGAGCCGACGTTCGATCTCGTCGAGCCATTCGCCGTTGGCGACAAGCTCCGTCTTTTCATCGTAGGTGATTCCGAGATTGCCGTGTTCGACCGAATTGACGAGCAACTCCAGCAAGCCGATCTGGGCCATCCCGAGTTCCGGGCACGCCGACGAAAGAAACGCCGCCAGGCGGCGCGCTTCGTCTATCGTGCGGATCTCGAATTTTGCGCAGCAGAGGTAGCCGAAACCTTGCTCCTTGCAGGCGCCGTCGTCCGAAGACGGCACGTCCGCGGTCATGTTTGGGTTAAGCATCGGCGTCTCCGTCCTGCGCGGGCTTGGAGAGCGCGATGACGGTGAGGTCGTCGTCGATGCGGATGTCGCCGCGGTCGACGGTTTCCGCGACGACAGCGTTCACCAGCTGATCGGCGTCGAACTGCGCCGATGTGACCGGCGCCGCGCGGCGCAGCAACCCGTCTTCGCCGATCATTTCGCCGCCGGGACCGCGCGCTTCGATCAGGGCGTCGCTGAACATCATGAAGCGGAAGCCCGGCGCCGTTTGAATGTCGTGCCGCTCGTAGACCACGTCCTTGACGAAGCCGCACGGAAGCCCGCTGCCCTTGCCGAGCCGTGGCAAGCCGTCCGGTCCGGCCGGCCAGATCAGCGGCGGCGGCGAGCCGGCGGTGGCATATGACAGCAAACCGGTGCGCCGATTCAGGCTGGCCCAGATCATCGTCGCGAACTGGCCGGGCCGCAGTGCGCCGCAAAGTTCGTTGTTGAGGCGGCCGAGCGCCGCTTCCGGCGCGATTGGATCGCTTCCCAGTCGGGAGATCATTGTATGCAGCCGGAACGTGTTCAACGCCGCCGGGACGCCGTGGCCCGCGAAGTCCGCCAGGTAGACGCTGAGCTGCTCCTCGCCGTCGATCAGGCCCCAGATGTCGCCGCCGATTTCGGACGTGGGGCGGTAGGCCGCGCCCAAGTCCAGGCCATGGCGCACGGACGCCGCCTTCATCGTTTCCCGGCTCGGGCAGATGAACTGCTGCATCTCGCGCGCGGAATCGAGCTCCTGTTCGACTCGCTGACGGAAGGTCAGC
>DAINCG010000446.1:2481-3692 GCA_036732525.1 Pseudomonadota bacterium
ATTCTCGAGGTGGACGCGCATGCGCCGGGTCAGTTCGATCGGCTTGAACGGCTTGCCCAGGATGTCGTTCGCGCCGACCTCGAAGGCGCGCGCAATATCGGACGCCTTGTCGGTCGCGGATTGGACAAGTATCGGCACGTCCCGCGTGGCCGGCCGCTCGCGCAGGGCGGCGCAGGTCTGAAAGCCGTCGAGCACCGGCATCGCCAGATCGAGGATGACGAGATCCGGCGTCTGCTCTTCGACGACCCTCAGCGCTTCGCCGCCGTCCGCTGCTGTGGCGACGTTTGCAAAGCCTTCGGCCGCGATACAGGCGCGCATCAATTCCCGGGTGGTCGGCGAGTCGTCGACGACCAGGATCTTGGAGGCATAAAGCGCCGCGGCGTTCTTGGCCGCGCCGCCGGCCTTCGGCTGCAGCGCGGCGGCGGAATTGCTGAAAGGCACCCGACCGATTCTCCCCGTCCCGTCCGGTTTCGCCCTACTGGACGTCGATGACCTTGCCGAGGTCGGTGATCTGCAGCAGG
This sequence comes from Pseudomonadota bacterium, assembly GCA_036732525.1. Classification (GTDB taxonomy): domain Bacteria; phylum Pseudomonadota; class Alphaproteobacteria; order Bin95; family Bin95; genus VMCJ01. The sequence goes on from DAINCG010000446.1 coordinate 3,003, forward strand.
CGCTTCACCTGGCCCGTCGGGTGCTGCAGGACCATGTTGTAGCGATGCTGGCGGGATTCCTGATAGGCGATCATCAGCATGCCGAGGCCGGCCGAATCCACGGACGTCAGCTCGCGCAGATCGAAGACGCACCGTTTGCACTTCTTCGCTGAAAGCTGCGTGAGGACTTCGCGAAACGCCTCGTGGTCGTCGAAGCTAAGGCTTTCGGACAATCGGACCCGGACTTCGTCGCCATTGGCTGCGAGGTTGTAGCGCATCTGATTTTCCCCTCAGAAAAGCTCGATATCGTTGTCGTCGTCAGCGTCGGCGCTGCTGGACTTTGCATCGTCCTGGTCGGCGTCGGTCGTCTCTTCGCCGAACATCGACATGACAAAGCGGCGGCGCATTTCGCCGAGCGTGCGGTCGCCGACGATCTGGCGCAGCCATTCCTCGTCCGCTTCGGCGACGATCCCGACGGACTGGCCGGCCGTCTTCGTTTCGTCCGAGAGCGCCGCGCCGGCGTCGCCCAGCGTTCCGAGCGTCGCCTTGATGTTCTGCAGCCGCTGGCTGGTGCGGTCCTGGAACTGGATGCTGGTGATAAGGCGGCCGACGTCTTCCGTGACCTTCTGGCTGATCCCGCCGCTGCTGCTGAGCTCGCGGGACATCTCGGCGTTCCGCTCCGTCAGCGTCTGCATCAGCGCGGCCAGGTTG
>DAINCG010000447.1:0-3690 GCA_036732525.1 Pseudomonadota bacterium
TTAACATCGACCCGGCCGAACTCCGCCGGCGCAACTTCGTGCCGCCGGACGCCTTCCCCTACGACACGCCCGTGGCGCTGCAATACGACAGCGGCAACTACGCCGGCACGCTCGACAAGGCGATACAGGCGATCGACTACCAGGGCTTCAAGCAGCGCCAGGCGGCGGCCAAGGCGGCCGGCAAGCTGCGGGGCATCGGCTTCTCCGCCTATATCGAGGCCTGCGGCATCGCGCCCTCGGCCGTCGTCGGCTCGCTCGGCGCCCGCGCCGGCCTCTACGAAAGCGGCGCTGTGCGCGTGCACCCGACGGGCTCCGTCACCTTCTATACGGGGACGCACAGCCACGGGCAGGGCCACGAGACCACCTTCGCCCAGGTCATCGCCGAACGGCTCGGCGTGCCGGTGGATAACGTTGAGGTCGTCCATGGCGACACCAACAAGATCCAGTTCGGCATGGGCACCTACGGCTCGCGCAGCCTGGCGGTCGGCGGTTCGGCGCTGTCCAAGGCGCTCGACAAGGTCGAGGCCAAAGCGAAGAAGATCGCGGCCCACTTGATGGAGGCGTCAGACGCCGACGTCGAGTTCAAGGACGGCGTGTTCACGGTCGCCGGCACCGACAAGTCGGTGGCGTTCGGCGACGTGGCGCTGACCGCCTACGTGCCGCACAACTTCCCGCACGACGAACTGGAGCCGGGGCTGGAGGAGCAGGCGTTCTACGACCCGGCCAACTTCACCTTCCCGGCCGGCTGCCACATCTGCGAGGTCGAGATCGACCCGGAGACCGGCGTCGTCGAGATCGCGAACTTCGTGGCGGCGGACGACTTCGGCAACATCGTCAATCCGATGATCGTCGAAGGCCAGGTGCACGGCGGCATCGCCCAGGGGGTGGGTCAGGCGCTGCTGGAGGGCTGCGTCTACGACGCCGACGGCCAGCTCGTCACCGGCTCCTACATGGACTACTGCATGCCGCGCGCCGACGACCTGCCGAACTTCAAGGACGAAACCCAGGTCACGCCCTGCCCGCACAACCCGCTGGGCGTGAAGGGCTGCGGCGAGGCCGGCGCGATCGCGGCGCCCGCCGCTGTCATGAACGCCGTCACCGACGCGCTCCGCGCCGCGGGGGTGGCGAAGCCAATCGATATGCCGGCCACGCCCGCCAAGGTGTGGGCCGCTTTGAACGGCGCCTGAGCGCGCGGGAGGATAGAGCGATGTACGAATTCACCTATCACAAGGCGGACTCCGTCGCGGACGCCGCGGCCAAGGTCCAGGGCGCCGACGACGGCGTGCTGATGGCGGGCGGCATGACGCTGATCCCGACCCTGAAGCAGCGCCTGGCGATGCCGAGCGACGTGGTCGACCTCGGCGGCGTCGCCGATATGAAGGGCATCAGCGTCTCCGGCGGCGTCGTGTCGATCGGCGCGATGACGACCCACGACACGGTCGCCAACTCCGCCGACGTCAAGGGCGCCATTCCCGCGCTCGCCGCGCTCGCCGGCGGCTTCGGCGACCCGATGGTCCGCAATCGCGGCACTATCGGCGGGTCGATCGCCAACAACGATCCGGCGGCCGACTATCCCGCCGCCGTGCTCGGCCTCGGCGCCACGATCGTCACCGACAAGCGCGAGATCGCCGGCGACGATTTCTTCACCGGCATGTTCGAAACCGCGCTGGAGCCCGGCGAGGTCATCACGCGGATCGACTTCCCGGTCCCGGCCAAGGCCGCCTACGTCAAGTTTCCGAACCCGGCGTCACGCTACGCCATCGTCGGCGTGATGGTCGCCCAGACATCCGGCGGCGTACGCGTCGCCGTGACGGGCGCCGCGCCCTCTGTCTTCCGGGCGTCGGAGATGGAAGCGGCGCTCGCCGGCAACTTCTCCGCGGGCGCGCTCGACGGCATGTCGGCGGACGCTTCGGGCCTGAACGCCGACATCCACGCCAGCGCGGAATATCGCGCGCATCTCGTCGGCGTCATGGCGCGCCGGGCCGTCGCGGCCTGCGGCTGACGCCGTCGCCGCATCGACCCCCTGACCGGGGGCGTGGCGTTTTCCGCGCCGCGCCCCCATTTTATGCGGCGGCATGACAGAGACCGCTTCCAGACGCCGCCGCCGCTGGCCCTTTCTCCTGGCGGCGCTGATCATCGCCATCGTCGCGGTCTCCTGGATCGGCTGGAGCCACCGCACGTCGGTCGCGGAACGCGCGGCCCGGACGGCGCTGTCCTTCGCGGGCCTCGGCGAGGACCTGCGCTTTCGCGTGACGGCGCTGGAAAGCGACTATCTCAGGCTTGAGGACGTCCATTACGGCGAGAACGGCCCGTCCGCCGAAGCGGCCGAGATTTCCTTCCGACCGGGCGCCCTTATGGAAGGGCGCTTCGAGACGATCCGACTGATCGGACCGTCGATTACGCTGGTCGAGCGGGCCGACGGTTCGATCGCCGTGCTGGGCGTTGACGACGATGACGAACCGACGGCCGAAAGCGTCGGCGTCGGCGATGCGGTCGCTGCGTCGTTCCCGAAACTGCCGAACGTCGACCGGGTCGAGATCGTCGACGGACGCGTGCGGATCGAAACGTCGGACCTCGCCGGCGATGCGTCGCTCGCGGCGACGATCGAGCGGACCGGCGACCGCCTGACGGCGGACATTCAGGCGGGTCTGGTCGAGGATACGGGACGGGAAGCCGCCGCCGCGCTCGACGGCGCCGAGATCGAATACGGACCGAACCGCATTCGCGTCGTCGGGCCGCTGGATGCGCATGTCCGCGATCCGGCGCGCCACATCGACGCCGCCGCCGCGATCTGGGCGGACATAACGCTTGCGAACACGGATGCAGTGGATTTCGACGCCATCGTCATGACCGGCCGCGCCCGGCGCGGCGGCGATATCAGTTTCGAGGAGATGCGCGGCCGGGCCGTCGGACGGCTCGACGTCGACGGTCGGCTCTCCGGCCACGCGGACGTCAATCTTTACGCGGTCGATGCGCCGCCCGTTTCGATCGAATTCGGCGCTTTGGCCGGCGACTTCGATGACGGCGCCGTCCGCCTGGCGGTCGATGCGGTGGGGCCGAGCGGCTATATCGCGCTGACCACGGACATGCCCCAGCCGATGGGCGTGGTCGCGTCGAAGATGACCGGCGAGATCGACGCCGCCCTGATTTCAGAGCTCACCGACCAGGCGACGGCGGCCGGCCGCGTCCGCTTCGACATTCAGGCCGCCGCGGACGCTGCCGCGATGCTGACCGATCCGGCGCTCCGCCACATCGAGGGCCGCGCGAACCTAGTCGTCGAGACGCCGACGCTCGCCGTCGCCGACATCGCGCCGGAAGGGTCCGCGCGCGGCGAATTCGATCTGGCGCTCTCCGGCGGCGGCGTCACCGTAACCTCCCCCGGCCTGCTCGTCGGCGGCGTCGTGCTGCCGCCGGAGACGCTGGCGAGCCTGCCGCCGGACGTGCGGCGGGCCTTTCAGGACCCGGCCTTCGTGCGGCTCGGTGGTCCCGGCCTCGGCGCAACTGCGGCGACGGTCTATCCGCGCCCGGAAGGCGGTTTCGCGCTGTCGGGCAAGCTCGGCGTCGGCCTCTCCAACCCCAATCTCGCGGTCTTCTTCGAAGGCGACGCGTCGCTTGCGACCGATGCGACCGGCGGCCTCGCCGCGCTTCGCAGCGAGCTCCTGACCGTCCGCCTGGTCGATGCGGCTTTCG
>DAINCG010000448.1:0-634 GCA_036732525.1 Pseudomonadota bacterium
CGAGATTCCCGCCGAGAGCAAAGCGCGCATCGCCGCGCAGCCGACGGCCGGCGCCCTCGTTCTGGCCTCGGCGTCCGCGGCTGGGCATGCCGCGACCTCCGGGACGGGCCGGATCGGCGACCTCGTCTACGACCTCATGGTGCAGGAGCGAAACGCCGTGAACGTCGATGACCCGACGGTGACGGACGACTTCGCCATCGCCGTGGCGAACGGCGGCGCCATGCAGACGGTAAAGGTGTCGCTGCGCGCGCCGGTGGATCCTTGCGACATCGAAGCGGGCGACTGGCTCGATCCAGGCGGCGTCGGATTCGCGCGTTATCCGAACGAGATCCGCCCCGAGGCTGCGCTCGCGGCATGTCAGGCGGCGGTCGCCCGCGCGCCGGAGACGGCCCGCTTCCACTATCAGCTCGGCCGCGCCCACCAGGCGCTCCGCGACTACGCGGCGGCCAAGGCGGAGTTCGAGACGGCGCGCGACCTTGGCCACGTGCGGGCCTGGCATGCGCTCGGCGATCTTGCGGCGAACGAGGACCTCGTCGCCGGCGGCGAGGCGGCGACCCGGGCGCCCGAGAAGGCGCTCGCCTATTTCGCGGCGGGCGTCGAGCAGGGCGACGCCTACGCCATGCACGCGCTCGGC
>DAINCG010000448.1:660-3677 GCA_036732525.1 Pseudomonadota bacterium
TATAGCAAGGACGACGCGGAGCGCGAGGAGGGTTACGACCTGCTCTCGCGCGCGATCGAGGTCGGCCACACCTTCTCGATGAACGAACTTGGCTATTATTTCCTGGCCAAGGAGACCGATCATCACCAGCCGGAACGGGCGCTGAAATACCTGAACGCCTCGGCCGACCGGGGCGACATCTACGGGTACAACAACCTGGGGCTGGTCTATTCGAACGGTCTGGGCGGCGTCGACCCGGACGCCGAGACGGCGCTCGACTGGTTCGCCAAGGCGTCGGCCGGCGGGCATCCCTATGCGCCGGTCAACATCGGCCGGCTGCACTACAACGGCAAGCTCGGCGACGGCGGGCCGGACTATGCGCAGGCCGTCGCCTGGTACGACCAGGGGCTGGAGCGAGGCGACGCCTGGGGTGGGGCGAACGCCGCATGGATCATCCTGAATAAGGACGTGCCGGATCTCGACGCCGCGGACGCGGCCGTCCGCGCCGCAAAAGCGGCCGCGCTCCGGAACGAAGAGGCGGCGGCGCGGGCCCGGCAGTTGCTCGGCGCGCTCGACGCCCGGACGCTGACTCGTGCGGCTCAGCGCCTCGTGAACGAGATGGGCGCGGATGTCGCCGTCGACGGCGCCTATGGCGGGGAGACGCGCGGCGCGCTCGAAAAGCTAGGCGAATCCGTCGGTTGGAGGCCTGACCTTTCGAGCAGCGAAGCGCGCGTTCTTTCCGCGGCGTATATCTATTGGCGCAAGAATCCGCTGCGTCTCGACCTGTACTAGGACGCACGCCCGCCGCCGCCGGCCATGTTCATGGGGTGTTAATCGCATCGGAGACATGATTTCCCGTCTTCGATTGTGAGGACAGGTCTTGGTCGACCAGACTCGACCCGCCGGGAACTCGACGGATGAGCAAGGATCGGTTCGTTACGGGTAAAGAGGTAATCTTTGGCGATCATGAGTTGATCGTCAGCAAGACCGACCTGACCGGTCGTCTGACCTATTGCAACGATGTTTTCCTTCGTATCGCCGGCTACACCGAACGCGAGTGTCTCGGCCAGCCGCACAGCATGATCCGGCACCCGGATATGCCGCGCGCGATTTTCCGCCTGTTATGGGACACGATCAAGGACGGCCGCGAGGTCTTCGCCTACGTCAAGAACCGCTGCAAGAACGGCGACCACTATTGGGTCTACGCCCATGTCACGCCGAGCCGCGACGCGTCCGGCAAGGTCTTGGGCTATCATTCCAATCGCCGCACGCCCGACCGGCGCGTCCTGGAGCAGGCAATCATGCCGCTTTATGACAGCCTGCTGCGCGAAGAGCGCCGCCACGCCGACCGTCGCGAGGCTGTCGAGGCGTCTTACGGCGCGCTGAACGGCATGCTCAGCGAACGAAAGGTCGCGTACGACGAGTTCATCGCGCGGCTGTAGACGCCAGCGCCATTTCCGACTTCTCAATCCAACCTGCCGCACGACGGCCACCAGCGGAGCCACCAATGAGCCTGTTCGGTTCGAACACGCGCGCTATCCGGCGCGCCATCGAGGTCTGTGAAGCGGCCGCCGCCGGCGACTTCGAGGCGCGCGTCATAAATATCGACGAGAAAGGGGACGCGGCGCGGATGCTGAATGCGATCAACCTGTTGATCGACCGCACCGACGCCTATGTGCGCGAGTCGCGTGCGTCCATGGAATATGTCTCGAAAAACAAATACTTCCGTCGCATCAACGAGCGGGGCATGGCCGGCGCCTATGTCGAGGCGGCGCAGACCGTGAACGCGGCCATGCAGTCGATCGAGGCGCGCGTCGGCGGCTTCGCCCAGGTCGTCGGCCGGTTCGAAACGGACATGGCGGAAGTGGTCGATGTCGTCGCCTCGGCCGCCGCGGAACTCGAAGCTTCGGCCAAGTCGATGGTGGGCCTTTCGAGCGAAGCGCAAAATCGCGCGACCGCCGTATCGAGCGCGGCGGACTCCGCTTCGGAGAACGTCGGGTCCATCGCCGCAGCGACGGAAGAACTGACGAGCACGTCCAAGGAAATCAGCGCCCAGATCGCGTCGGCGAGCGCCAATACGTCCGGCGCGATGGAAATCGTCGACCGCACGAACGCCGACGTCGCCGCCTTGTCGGACGCCTCCGCGAAGATCGGCGAAGTCGTCTCGATCATTACGGAAATTGCGAACCAGACCAATCTGCTAGCGTTGAATGCGACGATCGAGGCCGCCCGCGCCGGGGAGGCCGGCAAGGGCTTCGCCGTTGTCGCGTCCGAGGTCAAGGCGCTCGCCAACGAGACCGCCCGCGCGACGGGCGATATCCGCTCGCAGGTCAGCGCGATCCAAAACGCGAGCGGGCAGGTCGTGACCGCGATGGAAGCGATCGGGGGCACCATCCGCGAGCTTCGCGACCTGACGACCATGATCTCCGATCAGGTCGGCACCCAGACGGAAGCGACCGGCGACATCGCGCGCAATATCGAGATGGCGTCGCGCAGTTCGGCCGATGTCAGCTCCAGCATCGTCACCATCGGCGATGCGGTGGGCGAAACCGGCGCGGCGGCGTCGGAAGTGTTGACGGCGTCGAGCGAGCTTGCCGAGAAGGGCGAGTTCCTGCGCACCGGCGTCAGCAGTTTCATCGCCGCCGTGCGCAAGATCGCCTGACGCCGAATCGCCCTAAAGACGCGCCGCCCGAACGGTCTCCGCGGCGTCGGCGAGCTCCGGCAGGCGACGGCAGAGCGCGAGCACGCCCTCGGCGCGCCCCGCCGGCAGGGTCATGTTCGCCTGTGCGATGAACTTTGCGTCGATCTCGGCTTCCGTCATCCTTGCTGCCGACGGCATGCTCGATGCGTTCCTCGACCACCCGACCGTCGGCCAGCTCGACGCGCACCACCGCGCCGTCGGGGCCGATGCTCTCGTCGGGCATTGTCTCGATCAACGCGCGGAGCGCCAGGATCGCCGGGTCGGCGACGGCCTCTTCCGTTCCCTCCGGAATGCCCGCCTTGCCGCGCGCGAGCACGGCGGCCGTCCAGTGCTGCAC
>DAINCG010000449.1:0-2088 GCA_036732525.1 Pseudomonadota bacterium
CGCCGGTCAGGTTCTCGATGCCGGTGAGCACGTCGCCCGCCGCGTCGCCCCGCGCCGCCGTCCCGGCCCCGAGGTCGACCTCGACCCCCGTCGTCGCAGTGACGTAGCTCGCCGTATCGACGTCGTCGCCGCCCTGCAGCAGGTCCGCGCCCGCCCCGCCGATCAGCACATCGTCGCCGGGCCCACCCTGCAGATCGTCGTCGCCGCCAAGACCAGAGAGGACGTCGTCCCCGCCGAGGCCCATGATCACGTCGGCGGCGGGGCCGCCCGTCAGTTCGTCCGGCCCGTCGCCGCCGGTCAGATTACTTGTGCCGAAATCAGCGGCCCCGAAAACGAGGTAGGCGGAGCCAATGGAGCTCAGGATGCCTTCGCTCGGCGCCGAGACCAGAACGTCGTCGAAGCCGTCGTCGTTGACGTCGCCCGCGCCGGCCACCGAGAAGCCCAAAAGTTCGACCCCTTCCGGCCCGATCAACGTCGCGCCGTCCGCGAGCGTCAGCGTCGCCAGATCGAGCGTCGCGCCGAAGCCGCTGTCCCGCCCGAACACGACATGGGCGCCGCCGGGACCGCTGCCGCCCGATGCGGGGTCGCCGAGGATGAAGTCGTCGCGCCCATCGCCGTTCACGTCGCCAGCCGGCGCGATCGCGCTGCCGACCGATCCTCCGTCTGTTCCCACAATACGAAAACCTTGGGACGCGTCGAACTGGGCGAGGTCGATCGTGTCGTCGAAGGCGCCGGCATTTCCGTACAGAACGTATGCGGTATTGCCGAATCGCAATCCGAGCGCAATGTCGTCGAAGCCGTCTCCATTGACGTCGCCGATACCGGCAAGACCGTCGCCGATGCCGATAAACCCGGTCGCCGTCGGGCCGACGACCCTGAAACCGTTCATGCCGTCGAGCGCTCCGAGATCGACGTCGGCCGGGAAGCCGGCGGCGTCTCCGAAAACGACGTAGACGACCCCCGCTTCCGAGCGACCGTAAGGAGAGGCGAGGCTTGCGCCGACAAGGAGGTCAGGCAACCCGTCGCCGTTGACGTCCCCGGCTGCGGCTACTGTCCTCCCAGCGCCCTCGAAGAGTTCGGCGCCCATCAGGCGAGAGCCATCCGAGCCGTCCAGATCGGCTCCATCGATCAAAGGTCCAGGCGCCGCATCCGTCCCATAGACGACATAGGTTATGCCGGAGGCGAGCACGCCCGCGTCATCGGCGCCGACGGCGATATCGTCGAAGTCATCGCCGTTCACGTCGCCGAGAAAACTGACCGGTCCGCCAGGTCCGCCGGTTGTCATAACCTCGAACGCAAAGCCGTCCGCGCCGTCGAGCGTCTCCAGATCGACCGCGGCGCCCAGCCCGCCGGGCTGGCCATAGACGACGAACGCATATCCGGGACCGTTGAAACGTTCGGGACCGAATGAGCCGATGACGACATCGTCGATGCCATCATTGTTGAAGTCGCCGGCGATGCTGGAGGAGATGAAAAGAAAGTCCTCGTCGCCGTCGTAGTGCAGGCGCGTCCCGTCCGTTCCGTCGAGGCTGCCGAGGTCCAGCGTCCGCTCGAAGCCGCCGTCGCGCCCATAAATCAGATAGGTCTCGCTCGGAAACGACGCTGTGTTGAATTCCGGAAACTCGGGTTGCGACGCGCCAACGACGACGAAGTCGTCGATGCCGTCGCCATTGACGTCCCCGCCACCGTTCACTTCGAACCCGGCCCGGTCGTAGAAACCGTCGCCAACGACAACAAAGCCGTCCGTCCCGTCGAGGTCTTGTAGTCGGATCACCATCGCATGTCTCCTCCGGCCCGCGACTCACTTGGCGGCTTCGCGCTGCCTAGATCAGTACATCTTCAAGACCAATTTCGGCTTCCGCTACGCCAACCAAAAGAAGTGAATTGGTCGCATCGATCTCGACCAACGCGCCTTCCGCCGTATCGGTCGTCAGCGCCTGGAAGGCCGCGAAGTCCGCGAGGCCGTGGGCCGAAAGGTCGAGGAGGTCGCCGTTCACGGCGAAATCCTCCGCCCGGTCGTGGCCGTCGCCGGGGGCGTGGATGAAGCTGTCCGGACCCGCGCCGCCGAACAGGCGGTCGTCGCCCGCC
>DAINCG010000449.1:2116-3676 GCA_036732525.1 Pseudomonadota bacterium
GGTCAGCACGTCATCCCCCGAACCGCCGCGCAGCTGGTCGGCGCCGCCGCCGCCCGAAAGCATGTTCGCGTGCGAATCGCCGGCGATGTAGTCGCCGAAGGCGCCGCCGACGACGTTCTCAACGTTCTGCAACGTGTCGCCATCGCTCGCGCTGTCGGCGTAGATGCGGACGGAGACGCCGGCCGTCGCGTCGTCGTAGCGGACCGTGTCGACGCCGGCCCCGCCGTCGATGACGTCGCGGCCTGGCCCGCCCGTCAGCTCGTCGTCGCCGTCGCCGCCGAGGAGGAGATCGCGGCCGGCCTGGCCGAACATGATGTCGGCGCCGGCCTCGCCTTCCAGCCGGTCGCCGCCGCTGCCGCCGCGCAACTGATCAGCGCCGTCGCCGCCGAAGAGCGCCTCCTGCAGCGAGTTGCCGGCGAGATAGTCGGCGCCCGACCCGCCGCGCACCCGTTCGACGCCGGTGAATGTATCGCCGTCCGGACCGCTGCCGGCATAGAGGCGGACGGAAACGCCGGTCGCGACGTCGGCATAGGTCACGAGGTCGACGCCGGCGCCGCCGTCGAAGACGTCCGCGCCCGGCCCGCCGGACAGCACGTCATTGCCGTCCTGCCCGAAGATCTGGTCGTTGCCGAGGCCGCCCTCCAGCAGGTCGTCGCCCGACCCGCCGCGCAAACGGTCGTTGCCGTCCAGGCCGGACAGCGCGTTCCGGCCGCTGTCGCCGGCGAGCAGGTCGCCGCCGCCGCCGCCGATGATGTTCTCGAAGCCGGCGATCCGGTCGCCGGTGGCGTCGCCGGTCTGCTCGCCGTTCGACGCGTCGTTGTCGAAGAGCCGAACGTTGAGGCCGACGGTCTCGTCCTCGTAGCTCAGCGTGTCGATGCCGGCGCCGCCCAGCAGCACGTCGGCCCCGGCGCCGCCGATGACGATGTCGTCGCCCGCCCCGCCTTCGAGCCAGTCGGCCCCCGCGCCGCCCTCCAGCCGGTCGTCGCCGCCGTCGCCATAGAGGAAGTCGGCGTCGCCTTCGCCCAAGATCATGTCGTCGCCCGAACCGCCGAAGGCCCGGTCTGCGCCGGCGCCCAGCATGATCATGTCGGCGCCGGCGCCGCCCCGCGCCACGTCGTCGCCTCCAGCGGCCGTTATGACGTCGTCGCCGAGGCCGCCGACGATCACGTCCGCGCCGGCGCCGCCGGCGAGCGGATCGTCGCCCGTTCCGCCCTGGTGGGTCACGACGCCTGCCGCGTCGTAGCCGTAGACCACATATGCCACGCCTTGGGCGCCGTTCGCCGAGCGCGCGCCGCCGACGATCACGTCGTCATAGCCGTCGCCATTGATGTCGCCGGCGCCCGAGACGGCGAAGCCGGTGCGTTCGTTGGCCGTTGCGCCCGTGAGCCGCAGACCTTCGGCGGCGCCGAGCGATCCGAGGTCGTGGGCGGCGGCGAACCCGCCGGCCCGGCCGAACACGATGTAGCTGGCGCCCGCGTCGGCGACGCCGCCCGGATCAGCGCGATAGGCGCCGACGATGACGTCCTCATAGCCGTCGCCGTTGAAGTCGCCGGCGCCGGA
>DAINCG010000450.1:0-729 GCA_036732525.1 Pseudomonadota bacterium
CGGCGGGGCTCGCGGCGGCCGATCCGCCCGACGCGCCCCGCCTCTCGAACTACGCCGCCCTCCTCCTGAAGCTCGGCCGGCATGCGGAGGCGCTGGAGATGGCGGAGCGGCACGGCCGCCTCGGCGTCGCAAGCGCCAACGTCAGCGCTTACAGGGCGCAGGCGCTCTGGGAGCTCGGCCGCGACGCCGACTTCCGGGCGCTCGCCGATCCTGAGGTCTTCGCCTTCCCGCGCCGGCCGGCGCCGCCCGAAGGCTATGCCAATATCGCCGCCTTCAACGCCGACCTCGTGGCGGCGCTCGAAGCGCATCCGACCCTGACGTCGCGCTGGGACCCGGCGCGCCGCGCGGCCCGGGGCGGCCGCGTCACCGGCGACATCTTCGCCGACGGCGCTGCGGCGGCGGCCCCGATCCGCGCCTTCCGGCAGATGATCGAGCGCGAGGTCTCCGCACTCGCCGCCGAACTGCCGGACGTCGACGGGCATCCGTTCTACGGCCGGCGGCCGAAGCGACCGAGCGAGATCGTCGCCTGGGCGAACCTGATGCCGGCGGACGGCGTCCAGGCCTCGCACATTCACAATCTCGGCTGGCTGTCGGGGGTCTACTACCCGAAGCTTCCGGAAACGTTCGGCGACGCCGCTGCGCATGCGGGCTGGCTGGGGTTCGGGCGGCCCGGCTACGGCCTGCCGGCGGCGCGGCCGCCGCTCGAACGGTTCGTGCGCCCGGAAACAG
>DAINCG010000450.1:739-3663 GCA_036732525.1 Pseudomonadota bacterium
ATATGTCTGGCACTGGACCGAGCCGTTCGAAGGGGCCGAGGAGCGGGTCTCCGTCGCCTTCGATGTCGCCTGAGCCGGCGTCAAGCTGCGTCGGCGCTCGCCGGCTCGCCCGGCAGCCGGATCGATGCGATAACCGTCCGGCCGTCCGGCTCGCCCTGTAGGCGCGCCTCGCCGCCGATGAGCTTGGTGACCGCCCGGACGTAGGTCAGGCCGATGCCGAGGCCTTCGCGGGCGCGGTCGAGATCGGCTTCCGGCTGATCGAAGCCGACGAAGGGGTCCTCTTTCGGCACCTCGACGCCGTCGGCGGCGATGTTCCGGACCCAGAGCAGCGTCTCGCCGGTTACGCCAACATCGACGCCGACACGAATCGTGGAGCCGGGCGCGCCGTACTTCGAGGCATTCGAAACCAGTTCGGCGATCGCCTTGATCAGCAAGGCGTGGTCGCCGAACACCTTGACCTCATTGTCCGCGACTTCGATGTCGACGCGCGTTTCGAGGCCCGGTTCCGTCTTGGCGGCGCGGTTGACGGCCTCGCGCAGGACCGCGAGGGCCGGCGCCTGCCGCAGCGCGGCGCGCACCTTGCCGAGGTCCATGCGCGACAGCTCCAGCATCTGATCGATGCGCGTCACGAGACCGCGGCCGGAGGTTACGATGATGCCCGCGTATTCCTCGATTTCCTGCTGGGCGGCGGTGGGCAGCAACTCGCCGAAGCCGATGACCGCGTGCAGCGGCGTGCGCATCTCGTGCGATAGCCGCGCGATGAACATGGATTTCGCCGCGGACAGACGCTCCGCCTCGTCGCGCGCCGATCGCAGGGCCTCTTCGATCGCCTTGTGCTTCGAGACGTCGTAACAGGCGAGCGTGTAGCCTCCGCCCTCAAGATTGTTGAGACGGACCTCGATTGCGCCGACCCCGTCGTGCGGCGAAATTTCGATCGACTGGCCGGCGGCCAGTTCAGGCCTTGCGGCAAGATCGCGGATCGCCTCGATGACCGCTTCGTCCGGCGCGTCCGCGCCGACGAGCAATTCCGCCAAGCGCGCATTCCAGACGGGCGGCCCGGCGGACGCGTCGTCCGCGCACATGCCGATGTCCGTCGCCGCCATCGTCGCCTTCAGGACGGCCGACTGCCGACGGAGCGCGCGTCGCGCCTCCGCCGACTTGACCGAATAGCGTATCGCCTTTTCGAGCACTTCGGGCGAGACGCGGTCCTTCACCAGGTGATCGACCGCGCCGGCCTGCATCGCCGCGAAGTCGATTTCCCGGTCGGTGTGGCCGGTCAGGAGAATGAAGGGCGTGTCGACCCCGCGGGCGACCGCGGCGCTGACGATCTCGACCCGCGTCACGCCGCCGACCTGATAGTCGCACAGCACGACGTCGTAGTCGTCGAACGCGATCGACCCCTCAAGAGCGGTCCGGCCGTTCGATTCCCAGTCGACGACATAGTCGCCGTCGGGAATCAGCTCGACGCACTCGTTCGTGAGGAAATAGTCGTCCTCGTCGTCTTCGATCATCAAGACGCGCGTCGGCATGGACCTGCTTGCCCCCGTCCCCCCGGACCGGCCTAGTCGCGCCGCATCACGCGGCCGCGACGTCGCCATGATCGGCGAACTGGCCCGGCAGCTGCACGATCTCGATCCAGTAGGAGGTCAGCACCTGCGTCACGCGCAGCAGGCCTTCGAACGTCACCGGCTTGGTGATGAACGAGTTCACGCCGAGCCCGTAGGTGCGCAGGATGTCCTCTTCCTGTTTCGACGTCGTCAGCACGACGACCGGAATATTCGCCAGCGCCGGGTTGGCCTTGATGCGCCGAAGCGCCTCGCGGCCGTCCATGCGCGGCATATTCAGGTCGAGCAGGATCAGCCCCGGCCGCGGAGACGTCTCCGGGTCGGACCACTTCCCCTCATGCTGCAGGAACTCAAGCAGTTCCTCGCCGTCTTCGACGAAGTAGAGTTCGTTGGAGATGCGGTTCTCCTCGAACGCTTCTTCGATGAGCATCCGATCATCGGGATCGTCGTCCGCGATGAGGATCTTGATGCTCTCGCCATTGGCCATGATCGAATGCTCCATTTCGGTCTCGCCTAGTCTTTGCGCCCCTGGGCGATGGGCAAATAGAAGGTGAACGTCGAACCCACCCCTGGCTCGCTTTCGGCGATAATGACGCCGCCGTGCCGTTCGACGATCTTGCGGACAGTGGCGAGGCCGATCCCTGTGCCCTCGTATTCGCCGCGTCCATGCAAGCGCTGGAAGATGGTGAAGATCTGCTCCGCATAGCGCATGTCGAAGCCGATGCCGTTGTCGACGATCTTGAATTCCGCAAGCGCGCCGAGCGACATCATCTGCACCGGCCGACTGTCGTTCGCGCCGAGCAGCCGCCCGGCGACCGATACAGTCGGCGGCGTGTCCGGCTTGCGATACTTGATCGCGTTGCCGATCACGTTCTGGAAGAGCTGGCGCATCTGCAGCGGGTCGCCGTCGATCGCCGGCAGCGGCCCGAGTTCGACCGTCGCACGCTTCTTCGATGCTGACCTGCAAGTCGCCGACCACGTCGCCGACCAGCTTGTCGAGATCGCAGTGCTCAAACGGCCGCGCCTTCGTCGTGACGCGCGAATAGCTCAGAAGGTCGTTGATGAGGGTGCGCATCCGGCCGGCGGCGTTCTGCATGCGCTCGACGCAATGCCGGCCGTCATCGGTCAGCGTGTCGCCGGCGCGGCGGATCAGGCGGTCGCCGAACGCTTCGATCTTGCGCAGCGGCTCCTGCAGATCGTGCGACGCGACCGACGCGAAGCTCTCCAGCTCCCGATTGGACCGCTGCAGCGCCTGCTCGCGCGCCTTCAGCTCGGTGACGTCGGTCGCGAGGATGACCGTCTCGCCCTCTTCGGTGCGGTGCTGCTTCAGGAGGAGCCAGCGGCCGTCCTTGTGGCGGC
>DAINCG010000451.1:0-3659 GCA_036732525.1 Pseudomonadota bacterium
GGCGGTGATGTACGGGCTGACCGCCCGCGCCGTCGAAGGCTGCGACAGCGCCTATCGCTCGGCGATGAGCGTGCAGTCGAGCCTCGTCATGTACCCGATCCACACCTATGGCTCGGAAGACCAGAAGAAGAAGTACCTGCCGAAGCTGGCGTCCGGCGAGCATGTCGGCTCCTTCGGCCTGACCGAGCCCGACCACGGCTCCGACGCCGGCGGCATGAAGACCCGCGCGACCAAGGTCGACGGCGGCTACAAGCTGAACGGCGCCAAGATGTGGATCACCTCCTCCCCGATCGCCGACGTCTTCGTCGTCTGGGCGAAGGACGAGGAGAACGTCATCCGCGGCTTCATCCTGGAGCGCGGCATGCAGGGCCTCTCGACGCCGAAGATTGAGGGCAAGTTCTCGCTGCGCGCCTCGCCGACGGGCGAGATCGTCATGGACGACGTCTTCGTGCCGGAAGAGAACAAGCTGCCCAACGCGCGCGGCCTTGGCGGGCCGTTCGGCTGCCTGAACAAGGCGCGCTACGGCATCGCCTGGGGCGCGATGGGCGCGGCCGAGTCCTGCTGGCGCGCCGCCCGGGAATACGTGATGGAGCGAAAGGCGTTCGGCCGCCCGCTCGGCGCGACCCAGCTGATGCAGAAAAAGCTGGCCGACATGCAGACCGAGATCGCGCTGGGCTTCCAGGCCGCCCTTCGCGTCGGTCGGCTGATGGACGAGGGCCGCGCCGCGCCGGAGATGATCTCGCTGATCAAGCGCAATAACTGCGGCAAGGCGCTCGACATCGCCCGCGTCGCCCGTGACATGCATGGCGGCAACGGCGTTTCGGACGAGTATCACGTCATCCGGCACATGATGAACCTGGAGGCCGTCAACACGTATGAGGGCACCCACGACATCCACGCCCTGATCCTGGGCCGCGCCATCACCGGCATCCAGGCCTTCGGCTGAGCCCGGGCGACGCCCACACAAAAAGATTCCGCTTCGGAGAGAAACGATCGATGGCCACGACCGGCATGCCTTTGTCGCGCTTCAAAGTTCTTGACCTCACCCGCGTGCGCGCCGGGCCGACCTGCGTCCGCCAGCTCGCGGACTGGGGCGCCGACGTCATCAAGGTGGAGGCGCCGCCCGACGGCAAAGAGCAGCTCGGCGGCGCGCGGGACGGGTTCGACTTCCAGAACCTGCACCGCAACAAGCGCTCATTGACGTTGAACCTGAAGGATCCGGCGGGGCTGGAGATCTTCTACAAGCTCGTTAAAGAGTGCGACATCGTCGTCGAGAACTACCGCGCCGACGTCAAGCACCGCCTGAAGATCGACTATGACAGCCTCGCCAAGATCAACCCCGGCATCATCCTCGGCTCGATCTCCGGCTTCGGCCAGGACGGCCCCTATGCCGACCGGCCTGGCTTCGACCAGATCGCCCAGGGCATGGGCGGCATCATGTCGATCACCGGCGAGCCGGGCCGTGGCCCGATGCGCGCCGGCATTCCGATCGCCGACCTCTCGGCCGGCATGCTTTGCGCCCAGGGCATCCTGCTCGCGCTGCTGGAGCGGGAGACGTCCGGCAAGGGCCAGTGGGTCACGACTTCCCTGCTCGAAGCGCAGATCCAGATGCTGGACTTCCAGGCGGCGCGCTATCTGAAGGACGGCGAGGTGCCGGTTTCGGCCGGCAATGACCACCCGACCTCGATTCCGACCGGCGTCTTCAAGACGGCGGACGGCCACATCAACATCGCCGTCGCCGGCCAGGCGATCTACGAGCGCTTCTGCGATGCGATCGAGGCGCCGGAACTCAAGACCCACGAGGACTTCAAGAACGGCGCGCTCCGTTCCAAGAACCGGAAGGCGATGAACGCGGCGATCGACAAGATCACCGAGACCAAGCCGTCGGCCCACTGGATCGAGCATCTGAACGCCCATGGCTGCCCGTGCGGGCCGATCTATTCGATGGATCAGATGTTCGCGGACGCCCAGGTGAAGCACGTGCAAATGGCGACCCCGGTCGAGCATCCGCGCATGGGGAAGTTCGACGTCGTCAACCAGGCGATCAAGATGTCCCGCACCCCCTCCTCCATCCGCACGGCGACGCCGGAGCAGGGCGAGCATACGGACGAGATTCTCGCCGGCATCGGCTACGACGCCGACGCCATCAAGGCGCTCCACGACAAGGGCGTCGTCTAACACCATAGGAACGCGCAATCATGCAGCTGGACTTCGGCACCGAGAACATGATCGTCGAGGTGATCGACGGCGTGGGCTGGGTCACCTTCAACAACCCGGCCCGCCGCAACGCCGTCAACTGGTCGATGTGGCAGGCGATCCCGGAGATCTTCGCCGACATGAGCCAGCGCGACGAGGTGCGCTGCGTCGTCATGAAGGGGGCGGGCGACAAGTCCTTCGTCGCCGGCGCGGATATCTCCGAGTTCAAGGAGCGGCGGACGGGCGAGGAACAGGTCAAGGCCTACAACGCCGCGACCGCCAAGGCCTACACGGCGATCGAGACCTTCGACAAGCCGCTGATCGCCATGATCCGCGGCTTCTGCATCGGCGGCGGCCTGGCCGTCGCGCTGTCGGCCGACATCCGCATCGCCGCCGACGACACGGTCTACGCCATTCCCGCCGCGCGGCTCGGCCTCGGCTACGGCTATCAGGGCGTCAACCGGCTGGTCGACCTGGTCGGCCCGGCCTATGCCAAGGAGATCTTCTTCACCGCCCGGAAGTTCACCGGCGAGGAAGCCCTGCGCATGGGCCTGATCAACCGGCTGACCACGGTCGACGAGCTCGAGCCGACGACGCGTGAGTATGCCGGCATGATCGCCGAGAACGCGCCGCTGACCATCCAGACCGCGAACCTGGCTGTCGCCGCCGCGCTCGCCGACGAGGGCGCGCGGGACCTGGAAGCCGTCGATGCGATGGTCGCCAAGTGCTTCGCCAGCGACGACTACAAGGAAGGCCAGACGGCGTTCATGGAGAAGCGCAAGCCGGTGTTCCAAGGCCGGTGACGGGCTCTCCCGCCGCCGGGCGCGTCCGCCTCTCCGCCGCCGAGGGTCAGGCCCTCGGCGAGGCGGCCATGCGCGGCGCCGGCTACGACGCCGAGGAAGCCCGCCTGCTGGCCGAGCACGTCATGGACGCGGCCTTGTCCGGCTATGAGTATTCCGGCCTGCCGAAGCTGCTGAACGTCGTCGACGACCCGCTGTTCGCCCGGAAAGGCCAACCGATGCGCACGGTCCGGGACAACGGCGCGACGGCGCTGCTCGATGCATGCCAGGCGAACGGCATGATCGCGCTCGCCCGCGCCGCGGACGACGCGGCGCGTCGGGCTTCAACGCACGGCGTGGCGGTCGTCGTCGTTGCGAACTGCTGGATGAGCGGGCGAAGCGCCGTCTACTGCGAGAAGATCGCAAACGCCGGGCTGGTCGCCATTCACTCGGTCGCGGCGCCGCCGAGCGTCGCGCCATTCGGCGGGGCCGCCCGCGCGCTTGGCACCAACCCGATCGCCTTCGGTTTTCCGACCGCGGACGACCCGTTGGTCTTCGACATGGGCACGTCCGCCTTCATGGGGACGGATCTGCAATTCCGCGAGCGGCTGTCGGCGCCGATCCCGGCGGGCGTCGCGCTCGACGCCGGGGGCCGCCCGACGACCGACGCCGCCGCCGCGCGCC
>DAINCG010000452.1:0-3655 GCA_036732525.1 Pseudomonadota bacterium
GGCCTATTGCTCGACCAAGGCGGCGCTCTGGATGACGACCCAGGCGACGCATCTCGAGGAAGGCGAAGCGATCGACGTCTACGCCGCCTCCCCCGGGACGGTGGATACCGAGATGCAGGTCGCGATCCGCGCGTCCGGCGTCAATCCGATCAGCCAGATACCGCGCGGCGACCTGGCGCCGACCAGCCTGCCGGCCGCGGGCATCGTCTGGTTGGCGGCGGAGCGTCCCGCCGACCTGCGCGGCCAGGACGTGAACGTTCGCACGCCGGAATTCCTAAAGCGGGCCGGCATCAATGGCTAGATACCGCGCCGGCGCGCTGATCGGCGCCGCGAGGTCGCTCTACGAAGCGGCCGGCCTCGCGCCTGAAATCGCCCTGACCGTCGCCGAGGCCCTGGTCGAAGCCGACCTGCTCGGCTTCGACACGCACGGCCTCCGCTTCTGCCCGGCCTATATCAAGGCGATCGAAAGCGGCGGCATGGCGAAGTCGGGCGACCCGATCGTCCTGAACGAACGGCCCGGCGCGCTGACGCTCGACGGCGCGGGCCTGCCCGGCCAATGGGTCATGGCCTGGGCGCTCGAGGAAGCCGAACGACGCATCGGCGACGGCGCGACCATGGCGGTCGCCGTCAAGAACGCCCGTAACGCCGGATGCCTCGCAGTCTATGCTCGGCGCGTCGCGCTTGGCGGGCGCATGCTCATTCTGACGGCTTCGGCGCCGACCAACGGCGTCGTGGCGCCGTATGGCGGCCGCGAAGGCCGGCTCGCGACCAATCCGCTGGCCGCCGGCATGCCCGCCGACCCGCACCCGATCGTTTTCGACACCAGCGCCGCCGCCGTCACCAATCGGATGACCGAGCGCGCCCGCGACGCCGGAACGCGTCTCGCCGGCTCCTATGTCGTCGGCGCGGACGGCCAGCCGAGCGACGATCCGGCCGCCCTCTTCGGGCCGCCGAAGGGCGCCATCCTGTCATCCGGAGGTCTGGATCAGGGCTACAAGGGCTTCGCCTTCGGCCTTTTGACAGAAATGCTGGCGAGCGGGCTTTCCGGCACCGGCCGGAACGACCCGGAGGCCCAGGGCCAATCCCTCTTCTTCCTGATGATCGATCCGGAAGGCTTCGGCGGTCTCGACGCCTTCGAGGCGAGCGCGACGCATCTTCGTGAGTGGTGCCGGTCGTCGGCGCCGATGGCGGGGTTCGAGTCTGTCAGAGCGCCCGGCGACCGGGCGGCGGAGGCGTTCGCGCGGCAGCGCTCGGAGGGCGTCGACCTCGCCGCCGATGTGATGCCGGGCCTGCTGCCGCTCCTGGAGCGCTACGGCGTGCCGGCGCCCGACCCCATCGACGGAAGCCAGTCGTAATCAGGCCGGGCGCGTCAGGTTCCGGCCAAGATAGTCCCGGTAAAGCGACTGGAGGCGTTCGGTGACCGGTCCGCGCGCGCCTGTCCCGATCGTCCGACCGTCGATCACGCCGACGGGCGCGACGCCGGCGAACGTGCCGGTGACGAAGGCTTCCTCGGCGCTGTAGACGTCCGTCAGGCTGAAGCGCCGTTCCCGCGCGACGACGCCGTTCTCGCGGCAGATGTCCAGCACGTTCGCCCGCGTGATTCCGGCGAGGCAGTAGTCGCCGGTCGACGTCCAGACTTCGCCCCCCTTCACGATGAAAAAATGGACGGAATTGCAGGTCGCGACGAAACCGTCCGGATCCAGCATCAGCGCCTCATCGGCGCCCGCCTTGTCGGCCTGGATGCAGGCGAGGATGCAGTTCAGCTTGGAATGGCTGTTGAGCTTCGGATCCTGCACGTCCGCCGGGCCGCGCCGGACATGCACGGTAAAGAGGGTCATCGGCCGGGTCGCTGTCTCCGGCGTCGCTTCCTTCCATTCCGGAATGATCACGATCGTCGGCCCGGAGACGGTGACGCGCGGGTGCTGGTAGGGCGTCGCCTTCAGGCCGCGCGTCGCCATGAGCCGGATGTGCACGCCCGAGGACATGCCGTTCGCCCGGCAGACCGCGAAGATGCGGTCGGCCAGCGCGGCTTGGCTGAGGCCAAGGTCCATGTCGATCGCGGCCGCCCCTTCCCACAGCCGCTTGAGATGCGCCTCCAGGAACGCAAGGCCGCCGTCGTGCAGGCGGATGCCCTCCCAGACGCCGTCGCCCAGCATGAAGCCCGAATCGAAGACCGAAACCATGGCTTCGGCCCGCGGCTTCAGCACGCCGTTGACGTCGATCAGGATCTCTGCGTTGCGCGGGTCGTCCACATAGTCGTGCGTCCCCATCGACCGGCTCCGTCCGGCCTGCCGCTAAAGCGCCCCGTCGCCCGCCTCGCCCGTGCGGATGCGGACGGCGCTCAGCACGTCGTAGACAAAGACCTTGCCGTCGCCGATCTGGCCGGTATGCGCGGCCTTCTGGATCGTCTCGACGGCCCGTTCCGTCAGGTCGTCAGAGACGACCACTTCGATCTTCACCTTGGGCACGAAACTCACGGTGTATTCGGCGCCGCGATAGATCTCCGTGTGCCCGCGCTGCCGGCCGAAGCCCTTCACCTCTGTCACCGTCAGGCCCGCCACGCCCATCGCCGTCAAAGCTTCGCGCACGTCGTCCAGCTTGTGCGGCTTCACCACCGCCATGATCAGCTTCATCTCGGATGTCTCCTCGTGCTCGAACTCGTTCAGATATCGTAGGCGCGTTCACCGTGCGACGGCAGGTCGAGCCCGTTCGTCTCGTCGTCCTCCGCGACTCGGAGGCCGGTCACGCCCCTGCAGATCATCACGATAATGAAGGTGAAGACGAGCGACCAGACGACTGTCGCGATCACACCGGTGGCCTGCGCGCCGAGCTGCCCGGTCCAATCCATGCCCTCCGCCTGGCCGACGCCGCCCAGGGAGACGGCCGCCAACGGCGCGAGCAGGAGCGTGCCGAGAATGCCGCCGACGCCGTGGACCGCGAACACGTCGAGCGAATCGTCGATGCCGAGCGTCTGTTTCACCAATCCGACGGCGTAGAAGCAGATGAAGCCGGCGGCGGCGCCGATGATCAGCGCCCCGATAGGGCCGACGAAGCCCGATGCCGGGGTGATCGTCGCCAGGCCCGCAATGACGCCCGTGACCGCGCCGACCAGGCTCGGCTTGCCGAACTTGGCCCACTCGACGAGCGACCAGACAATCGCCGCCGTCGCGGCGGAGATGTGCGTGACGGCGATCACCATGCCCGCGCCGCCGTCCGCCGCGAGTTGGCTGCCGCCGTTGAAGCCGAACCAGCCGACCCAGAGCATGCAGGCGCCCATGGCCGTCATGCCCGGATTGTGCGGCGGGCTGAGTTCGTTGGGGAAGCCGCGCCGCGGACCCAGCATCTTCGCGAGCAAAAGCGCCGAAGCGCCAGCCGTCGCGTGCACGACAATGCCGCCGGCGAAATCGCGCACGCCGATATCCGCGAGCCAGCCGCCGCCCCAGACCCAGTGGCAGACCGGCGCATAGACCAGCAGCAGCCAGAGCGCGCTGAACAGCACGATCGCCGAAAACTTCATGCGTTCGGGATAGGCGCCGACGATCAGGGCCGGCGTGATCACGGCGAACGTCATCTGGAAGACCGCGAAGACGATCTCCGGGATGCCGCCGCTCAGCGCGACCCGGTCGACCCCGGCGAAGAACGCCTTGTAGAGCCC
>DAINCG010000453.1:0-3630 GCA_036732525.1 Pseudomonadota bacterium
GCCCTTGGCGGCGAGGTCCTTGGCGATGGCAAGGGCGATGCCCCGCCCCGCGCCGGTCACGATCGCCACCCGGTCTTTCAGCAATTCGCTCACTTGCCCTCCAGCTTCGACTTCTCGGCTTCGGTGTAGAAGGCGTCGGCGTGGCAGTCCTGCCGCCGGACGCCCAGCGTCTTCAGCTTCTCGGTCACGGTCTCGACCATCACCGGCGGCCCGGCCAGGTAGGCCTTGGTGCCGTCCAGGTCGTCGAAGTCGGGCTTGCTGTCCATGCCGACGTCGATACCGGCGAATGGCGTGTCGCCGAGCGCGTCCAGTGCGAGCTTCGGCGTCGTCGGCGCCGTCGGCGCCTCGACGTTCCGGAAATAGTTCAGCTCCCCGGTAGACTCGCCGACGACGAGATCAAAATTGCCGTCGCCGTTGATGTCCGCGAACGTGGGCGCGCTATAGCCGCCGACATCATAGCCGTGAAACGGGTTGTCCACACCGAGCCGTTCGACGAAGGACGGCGCCGACCGGTCGCCGACGTTCTCGAAGTAATTCAGGACGCCATAGCGCTCGCCGGCGACGAGATCGGCGTCGCCGTCGCCGTCGAAATCCGTGACCGCAATCAGGCTCGCCTGGCCGACGTCGAACCCGTCGAACGGGTTGGCGCCGCCGGATCGCGCGACATAGGTCGCGGCGGTCGCGTCGCCGGTATTCTCGAAATAGGCGACGCCGCCGTCAGCGCCGCCAAGCAGCAGATCGAGGTCACCATCGCCGTCGACGTCCGCCAGCGCGGGCGCGGCGTAGGCGCCGACGGACGCGCCGGCGAAGGGATTCGCGCCGCCGGTGCGCTGGACGAACGTCGGATCGAGCGCGTCGCCGGTGTTCTCGAAATATGCGAGGCCGCCGGCGCCCATGCCGACGACGGCGTCGAGGTCGCCGTCCCCATCCATGTCCGCCAGCGTCGGCGCGGCATAGCTGCCGACCGTGACGCCGTCGAACGGGTTGGCGGCGCCGGTGCGGGCGACGAACGCAGGCGCCGCCCGGTCGCCGACGTTTTCCAGATAGGCGACGGCGCCGCTCGCGCCGCCGACGATCGCATCCAGGTCGCCGTCGCCGTCGATGTCCGCCAGCGTCGGCGCGCTCGCGGCGCCGACATCGACGCCGTCGAACGGATTAACCCCGGCGCCGCTCAGGAAGGCGACTGCGCGACGGCGCCCGCGGCGTCCTCGAGACGGAGGTCGAAGCGGCGCTGGAATGTCGGCGCATCGTCGAAGGTCTGAAAGGTCAGATTGGCGAGCAGCGCCTCGACCGCCGCGGTCGTCGCTGCGCCGTTGAACGAAACTTCGAACGCGGCGCCCTCGCCGCCCGCGACGGTCGCGAACGCCACGCCGCCGAACGTCGCCGTCTGCCCGTCGAAGCCAATCTGTCCGACGCCTTGCCCGACATCGCGAACCGAGACGATGTCGCCGGCCGCAAGGCCTTGGAGCATCAGCGATCCGCCGGCGAAATTGTCGTCCGCGTCACGCAGCGCGGCATCCGCGAACAGAAGCTGCGGCGCGCGGTTGACGTCGTTTTCCCGCCAATCGAGGACAAGCGGAAGATTCGCGAGAACGGGTCTCGAATTCGGCATGCGGATGGCTTCCCCCGGGCCGCAGGGCGCCCTGGCTTCCGCATCCTGCGCGAAGCGGGCGCTATGACTTCGGTCCCCAGCACAAGGACCGATTGCAAGCCTATGCAGCGCCCGGAAGGATCGCGTTAAACCGAATGTCGAGAATGCGAGATATCAAATGGTGAAGATCTCCGACGCGGTCAGGGCGTCGTCGATGTCGCCGACGACGATATCGAGTCCGCCGTCGCCGGCGATGTCCAGAAAGGCGGGCTTGGCGCAGTCGCCGACATCGACGCCGTTGAAGCGCCGACCGTGCTAACCTGTCGAGACGATCAGCGGAGTGAGCGTAGGTTTTGGCGTTAAGACCCCCGCCCCGGGCCGGATCCGACATGCTGATGCTCTCGCCGGGCTTCGAGGCCTGGCTGGCGGAAGCCGATTGCGCCCTGGCGCTGACGACCTATCAGCGCGGCAGGCTGTTCCTGATCGGCCGCAAGTCCGACAACGGCATTCGCGCGCATGAACGGCTGATCGAGCAGTGCCAGGGCCTCTGGACCGACGGCGAGACGCTCTGGGTCAGCAGCCTGCACAGCCTGATCCGCTTCACGAATGCCGCCCCTGCCGGATCGGATCGCCGGTTCGCGCCCCGCGAAACGCGCATTACGGGCAAGCTCGACGTTCACGACCTGGCGCCCCTCGGGGGCGATCCGCTGCGGCCGGTGTTCGTCAATACCGCCTTCAATTGCCTCGCGACGGTCAGCGACGTCGCGAGCTTCCGGCCCCTTTGGCGGCCTCCATTCGTCTCGGCGCTCGTGCAGGAGGATCGCTGCCACCTGAACGGCCTCGCCATGCGCGACGGCGCGCCGGCCTACGTCACCGCCGTCAGCCGGTCCGACGTCGCCGACGGTTGGCGGGAGCGCCGCAACGACGGCGGCGTGATCGTCGACGTCGCGAGCGGCGAGATCGTCGCGACCGGCCTTTCGATGCCGCATTCGCCGCGCTGGCGGGACGGGCGTCTCTGGCTGCTCAACGCCGGCGCGGGCGAGTTCGGCCTGGTCGATCCGGCGACCGGCGTATTCGAAGGCGTCGCCTTTTGTCCGGGCTACGCGCGCGGTCTGGCGTTCGTCGGACCCTACGCGGTCATCGGCCTCTCGCGGCCGCGCCACAACCAGACCTTCGAGGGGCTGGCGCTGGAAGAAAGGCTGAAGGCGAAGGATGCGGCGGCGCGCTGCGGCCTGGTGGTGATCGATACGCGGACAGGCGCGACGGCGGCCTGGCTTCGCTTCAACCACACCATCGAAGAGCTCTATGACGTCGCGGTCCTGCCCGGCGTACGGCAGGCGGAGGCGATCGGCTTTCGCGGCCCGGGGATCCAGAACCATATCACCGTCGAACACGGCTGATCCCAAGGTTGTGAGACCGGTCACAGGCGGACCGATTTCGACTGGCGCTCCATATGCCCGACCCAACATTTGGGCGAGGTCGATGAGACCGGGCGCGCCTTGGCGGCGACGCGCTTTCCAGCGGATGATGGAGGGCACGACATGTCGACCCCCGCAACGTGGCTCGCGCCGTTTACAGCCAACATAGAGACCGCCGGCATCCAGCAGGAGCCGGACGTCACCGCGCTCGCCAACGGCAATTTCCTCGTCGTATGGGAAGACGATAACGACGATGTCGCCGACGGTCCGGGCAAGGACATCGTCGGCGTCATCTTCAATGCGCTTGGGCAAGCCGTCAGCGACGCGATCTTCCTGAACGACGGCTTCGGCGTCGGCAAGCCGGAAAGCCAGCCCTCCGTCGGCGCGACCAGCGACGGCGGCTTCGTCTTGATCTACGAGTTCGCGGCCGGGGGCGACGACGACATTCTGTTCGCGCGCTACGACGCAGCCGGCGCGCGGACGCAGATGGGCCATATCTTCGCCGACTTTTCGAACCCCGTGGCCGCGCGCGATCCGGTGCTGGCCGTATCGGACGACGACAGTTTCTTCGTCGCCTACGAGCATCAGGACGGCGCCGATCAATCCCTCCGCGGCCGCCAC
>DAINCG010000454.1:0-599 GCA_036732525.1 Pseudomonadota bacterium
GCAGCGAGACGAACGCCTTCACGAAATAGCCGCCGCGGCCGAGCGGCGAGACGCCGCGCGCCGCCAGCCAGGCGATCGGCAAGCTGAGCAGGATGCCGATGGCGGCGCCGACCAGCGCGATCTGGAACGTCTCGACGATCCGCCAGCCGACGCGCGTGACAAACCCGGCCTCAAGGTTGGTCGGCAGCATCCGCTCCAAGAGGCCGACGGCCTTGGGGTAGCCGTCGATCAGCCGCTCGGCCGAGGGCGCGACTTCTCCCATCGACGCGACGATCAGCGCGACGACGCCCATGCCGACCGCGAAGGCCGCCGGCGAAAGCTGGGCCAACCGCGACGGCGCCATGCGGACGCCTCTAGCGTGCGAAGACGGCATCGAGATCCCGTGCGTCGACGGCGCCGCTCGGCATGTCCCAGGCGACGACGCCGTCCCTGAGCGCCACGATCCGGTCGGAGAACGCGCGCGCGTGGTCCATGTCGTGCGAGGTAAAGAGCAACGTGATGCCGCGCCCGCGGCAGAGTTCGGCGAACCGCTCCATCACCGCACGGCCGGCGGTCGGGTCGAGGCTGGCGGCCGGCTCGTCGGCGATCAAGAGCGCGGG
>DAINCG010000454.1:609-3629 GCA_036732525.1 Pseudomonadota bacterium
CCGCACGATCGCGCGCGCGATCGCGACGCGCTGCTGCTGTCCGCCGGAAAGCCGGTCGGCGCGCCGAAGTGCGAACTCGCCGAGGCCTACCTCGTCGAGCGCCGCCATCGCCTGGCGGCGCCACGCGGCCGGCGCCAGGCGCTGGTCGAAAGCGAGCCAGGCGCCGGGCGCGCCGAGCAGGCCGTGCACGACGTTGGTCAGCGCCGAGCGCCGCCGAACGAGGCAGTGGCGCTGAAAGACGAACCCTGTGGCGCGCCGCATCCGATCGCGCTGGCCGCGGGTGGGCGCGCCCTCGAACCGCTCGCCCAGCACCTCGACCGTGCCGGCCGACATGGGCGCAAGGCCGATCAGGCACTTCAGCAGGGTGGACTTGCCAGCGCCGTTCGCGCCGACCAGCGCCACGCGTTCGCCCCGGCGGACGGCGAAATCGACGCCCTTCAGGATGTGCGCGCCGCCTGGATAGGCCTTCCGCACGCCGGCGGCCGCCAGCGCCCAGCCGCCGGGCTCGCGGGCGGATTCAAGACCGGTCGGGCGGGCCGCTTGGTTCGTGGCCGGTCGACGGTCGATGGCGATCGTCGCGGCCAGCGTCAGTTCCCCACGAACGCTTTCGTGTCGACGCCAATCGTCTTGTACATCATGCGGACATAGTCGTAGTCGGCGTCGTCCACCTTGGTCAGGAAGAAGCCGCCCTTGTACTTCTTGTTGTCGACGCCCTCGAGGACGCTCGCCATCAGGGCCGCGCCGTCCTTCAGGAACGCATCGCGGACCTTCTGGAAGGTCGCGTCCGGCACGCTCTTACGCGCGACCAGGATGTCGTTCGGCAGGTCCCGGCCGCGGGCGACGACGGTGAACGCGGTATCCGGGAAGGCCGCGCGGATGCGATGCAGATGGCTCTGGTTCATGCCGACGGCCTGGACGTCGCCCCGGATCAGCGCTTCCACGGCGGTGTTCCGGCTGACGATGCGGCCCTCGTAGTCCTGGCCGTGCGCGAGGCCGAGGTCGGCAAGCGCCTGGGCCGGGCCAAGATGCTGCGAGGTCGAGCCGACGGAGCCGAACGTCACGATCTTGCCCTTGAGGTCGGCGACGTTCCGGATCGGCCCGTCGGACAACACGACGATCTGCGCGAAATAGTCCGGCCGCTGCCAGGCGACGACGATGCGCGGGTCGGCCAGCTCCTTGATGACGACATACTCGGCGGGGCCGGTCAGGACGAAGTCGACATGGTCGGCGTTCATCGCTTCGACGGCTGCGGTGCGGGAACTCACCGGGAAGAGTTCGACGTCGAGGCCGGTCGACGCTTCCAGCGCCGCCTCGAACGCGCCGAACTCCTGCCGGAGCGCTTCCAGGCCTTCGACATCGGTCACCGCGAGCTTGACGGTATCCGCCGCCACGGGCGTCGCGAACGCCAGCATCGCCGCCGCAAACAAGGTCCTGAACATGTCGCCCCTCCTGAAGAATGCTTCGGGAAGAGGCTATTCGGCCAACATGTCAGTCTCGTGAAACTTGGCGCCTCAGACAGCGTCGAAGTCGAGCGTCAGCGTCGGCGTCAGCGGGCGGGACTGGCAGGCGAGGACGAACCCGGCTTCGATTTCCCAGGGCTCGAGCGAATAGTTGACCGCCATCTCGGCCTCGCCCTCGACGACGCGGGCGCGGCAGGTGCAGCACATGCCGCCGCGGCAGGAGGACGGCAATTCGATGCCGGCGCGCTCCGCCGCCAGGATGAGGGAGGCGTCGTCCGGCGCCATCTCGAACGTCCGGGCGGCGCCGTCGGCGATCGCAGTGACGACGGCGGCCTTGCCCGTTGCGCCCGCCTTGGATTTCGCGGCTGGCAGGGCGGCGGCGCCCGGCGTCGGCAGGAACAACTCTCGCCGGATCGCCGCCGGCCGCGCGCCGAGCCCGGACAGCGCCGCCGCCGCCGTCTCCGCCATGTCGCCCGGCCCGCAGAGGAAGATCGCTTCCATCTCCGCCGGGACGATCAGGCCGGCGTGCGCCAGCGCCCCGATCCGCGGGCCGTCGATGCGGCCGTGGAACAGCGGCACGTCCTGGGCTTCGGCCGAGAGGATATGGATCAGGCTGAAGCGGTCGAGGAACCGATCCTTCAAGTCGTCCAGGCGTTCGCGGAACATGATGCCGGCGAGCGTGCGGTTGCCGTAGACCAGCGTGAATTCCGACTTCGGCTCCGCGGCCAGCAGGGATGCGGCGAGGCTCAACACGGGCGTGATCCCGGACCCTCCGGCGATCGCGAGATACCGCGCGCGGCGATCCGGATCGGGCGCGATGCCAAAGCGCCCTTCGGGCGGCAGGTCGATGCGGCCGCCCGGCTTCAAGGTCCGGTGCGCCCATTCGGAGAAGCGGCCGCCCGGCACGCGCTTCAGGCCGATCTCGATCTCCGCCCGGTCGGGCGTCGAGCAGATCGAGTAGCAGCGCTGTTCCATGACGCCGTCGATCTCCGCGCGCAGCGTCAGGTACTGGCCGGGCGTGAAGTCGAACGCGGACCGGTCGTCGGGGCGGAAGCCGACGACGATGGCCGCGTCGGTCTCCGGCCGGACATACGCGACCTCGATGCACTGGAAGCGGCCCGTCATATCCGCTTGAACGCCTCGAAGGGCTCCAGGCAGTCGGCGCAGCGCCAGAGCGACTTGCAGGCCGTCGCGCCGAAGCGGCTGATCTCCGCCGTCCGCGCGCCGCCGCAGCGCGGGCAGACCGGCGCCGCGTCGCCGTCCGGCGGCGGAGCGATCCCCATTTCGGCGAGCCGGGCGCGGCCGGCCGCCGTGATGTCGCGGCTCGACCAGGGCGGCGCCCATTCCGTTTCGACGCTGGCGTCGAAGCCGGCGTCGCGAAGCGCCGCCTCGACCGCGAGCGCGATGACGGCGTTCGCGGGGCACCCGGAATATGTCGGCGTGATCCGGGCGACGACGCCGCCTGCCGGTCCCGCCGCGACGTCGCGCAGCACGCCGAGTTCCGCGATCGTGAGCGGCGGCAGCTCCGGATCCTCCACCGCGCCGGCGATGACGCGCGCG
>DAINCG010000455.1:0-1062 GCA_036732525.1 Pseudomonadota bacterium
AGGGCGCCAGCGCGAGGTCGATGCCGGCGGCCTCCAGCGCGTGGCGACGGTCCGCGGCCGCGTCGGTCGGCACGTTGGATAGAACGACGGCCTGGACCCCGTCCGCCGCGAGGCGGGCGAGCGCCGGGGCCGCCTCCGGGTCCGGCGGGATGTGGCGCGTGCGGGCCGCGAAGAAGCTCTGCACCAGCCCGGTCACCGTTTCGCGCGGCAAGGGCGGGCCGTCGGCGTGGGCCAGGACGTTGCCCGAAAGCGCATAGGAGCGAAAGACGAAGGCGTGGCCCTTGCTCTGGATGAATTCCAGAAACGCCGCCATGAAATGGAACAGCACTTCGTCCGCATCGACGATCAGGAGCGGGCGCGCCGGGTCGATCTCGATCCCGGCGGCGAGCGCTTCGGCGCGTTCGACCGTCATGGGGCGTCCTTTGGCAATAGCGGGGGCTCTGCGGGCGGCCGGCTCGGCCGGCTCGCAATATACCAGCCGACGGCGGCGAGCGTCGCGCCGATCAGACTCAGCGCCCAGAGCGGCAGGCGGCCGGAAAGGACAAGGCCGAGCAGGCTCGCCGACATCGCGCCCAACGCCGCGAGCTTGCCCCAGATCGGGATGACGCCGTAGCGCTCCCACGCGATCAGGATCGGGCCGAACGTCGGCTGGGCGTAGATCCAGCGTCGCCAGCGCTCGGAACTCTTGCCGAAGGCCCAGGCGGCGACCAGCAGGAAGGGCGTCGTCGGCAGCAGCGGCAGGATCGCGCCCGCGACGGCGAGGCCGACGGCCAGCCAGCCGAGGCAGAACCAGAGCGGCCGGGCGATCCGCGCGCCGGCGCGCCGTGCGGCCGCGCCCGCCATGGCGTCAGCCGCCGAACCGCTCGACGTACTGCAGCGGGTCGGGCCGCGGCTTTTCGGGCTGCGGGCCATCCGGGCGGCCGATATAGACGAAGGCGACGATCTCGTCGGATTCCGCCAGCTTGAAGAAGGATTTCACATAGGGGTCCTGGGCGTTCTTGCCGGTCAGCATGATCGCGCCGAAGCCCTTCGCCTCCGCCGCCAGCAGCATGTTCTGCGCGG
>DAINCG010000455.1:1086-3600 GCA_036732525.1 Pseudomonadota bacterium
CAGGCCGTCGCGACGATCTGCTCGACCGGCGGCACGTTCGGCCGGTCGTGGACGACGCGCGCCATGACGGCGACGACGGTCGGCGCGCGCAGCGGCCGGCCGAGCTCCTTCTCGATCGCGTCCGCAGGCGCCGCCGGGTCGCGGCGCTTCAGCGCCTCGGCGAAGACTTCGCCGAGTTTCCGGCGGTCGTCGCCCTCGATCACGACGAAGCGCCAGGGCCGGACGGAGCCGTGGTCCGGCGCGCTCATCGCGGCCGAGAGGATTTCCCGCAGGTCCTCGGCCGACGGGCCGTCGCCGGCCATCAAGCGCGGCGGAACGGACTTGCGCGTCAGAAGCGCCTGCAAAGCTTCCATCGATGACTGCTCCTCGGATCGGGGCGTATGGCGGATCGACGCCGCCTTTGTATCATGGGCGTAGCAACGCGCCCTGGAGTCCCGTTTAGACCATGACCGACACCCTGCCGAAAGGCCCGCTCGACGGCGTCCGCGTCATCGACCTGACGACCGTGCTGTTCGGGCCTTACTGCACCCAAATCTTGGCGGAAATGGGGGCGGACGTCATCAAGATCGAGCAGCCGGGCGGCGACACGTCCCGGCAGACCGGACCGGCGCGCAGCAAGGGCATGGCCGGCGGGTTTCTGACCAAGGCGCGCAACAAGCGCTCGATCACGCTCGACCTGAAGCAGGAGGCCGGGCGCGCCGTCTTCCGGCGCATGGTCGAGAGCGCGGACGCCTTCGTCCACAACATCCGCCCGAAGCCGGCGGCCCGGCTCGGCATCGACTACGAGTCGGTCCAGAAGCTGCGGCCCGACATCATCTACGCGGCGCTGACCGGCTTCCGTCCCGACGGCCCCTATGCCGACAACGCCGCCTATGACGATCTGATCCAGGGCATGTCGGGTCTGGCCGACCTCTTGGGCCGCCTGACTGGCGGCGAGCCGCGCTATGCGCCGAGCGTCATCGTCGACAAGGTCTCCGGCCTCTTCGCCAGCTATTCGATCGCCATGGCGCTCTTCCACCGGGAGCGGACGGGGGAGGGCCAGCGTGTCGACGTCGGCATGTTCGAGGTGTTCACCGCCTTCCTGATGCAGGAGCATCTGCAGGGCTTCGCCTTCGAGCCGCCGCTCGGCCCGGCCGGGTATTCCCGCCTGCTGACGCCGCACCGCAGGCCCTACAAGACCGCCGACGGCTATGTCTGCGCCATCCCCTATACCGACCGGCACTGGCGGGCGTTCTTCAAGCTGGCCGGCAAGCCGGAACTGGCCGACGACCCGCGCTTCACGTCGCTCGCCGACCGCACGAAGAACATCGACGCGCTCTACGCCATCGTGGTCGAGACCCTGCCGGCCCGGACGACCGCCGACTGGCTCGCGGCCTTCGCCGAAGTCGACATTCCGGCGATGCCGATGCTGACCGTCGACAACATCCTGGACGACCCGCAGATCCAGTCCTCCGGCATCTTCGAGACGCGGGAGCATCCGACCGAAGGCACGGTCCGCTACATCAGCGCGCCGGTGCATTTCTCGAAGACACCGGGCGGCTTCCGCAATCACGCCGAACACCAGGGCGAGAGCAGCGTGACGATCCTGGAGGAAATCGGCTATGACGCGGACGAGATCGCCGGCCTGATCGACGCCGGCGTCACCAGCGACGGGCGGGTCCGGACATGACCATCGTCAACCTGAACAAGTTCCGCAAAGCCAAACAGAAGGCCGCGAAAACCACGCAGGCGGCCGAAAACCGCACGAAGCACGGCCGCACCAAGGCGGAGAAGGCGCGCGACGCCGAGGACGAGGCGCGCCGAAACCGGCTGCTCGATGGGGCGTCGCGCGACGGCGACGACGCTCAGGACGAATAGAGCGACGACGTTCGGATCCAGACGGAGCCGTCCGTATCCTTTTCCGCCTCCGCAACTTCGGTCTCGCTGTCGAGGCCGGAGACGTTCTTGAAGCCGCCGATGATCGTGGTCTGCGCGCCGCCGGCGGCGACATCTTCCAGGGCCGCTTCTTCGAGTTCGACCAGTTCGTCCTTGGGATCGCTCATCGCTCTGCTCCTAAGCTTCGCGTAGCTCTCCAGAGGATAGCACAAGCTGCAGGCACGTCCTGTGTCGGCCGTCACAGGCGAGCCGCTCAGGCGTGGACGACCTTGCCCGGGTTCATGCGGCCGTCGGGATCGAGCGTCTGTTTCAGGGCCTGCATCAGCCGGTACTCGACCGGCGACTTGTAGCGTTCCAACTCCTCGACCCGTTTCTGGCCGATGCCGTGTTCGGCGGAGAAGGAGCCGTCGAATTCCGCAACCAGGTCGTAGAGCGTGCGGTCGAGCAGGGCGCGCAGGTCCTTGATGTCGTCGGACGCGGCCAGGTAGTGCAGATTGCCGTCGCCCATGTGGCCGAAGCCGTAGAAGCCGACATGGGGCGCCGTCTCCGCCATCTTCTTCGCGGCCGCCGCGTAGAACTGTGGGAGGGCCGAGATCGGCAGGGTGACGTCCCAGGAAATGCGCGGGCCGATGCGTTGCA
>DAINCG010000456.1:0-3600 GCA_036732525.1 Pseudomonadota bacterium
GTCGGCGCCGCGGCATACGCCGGCGGCTTCGCCCTGATGGCGGAAGCGCGGAATGGGACCATGCTCTTCCTGGGCGCCGGCGTCGCGGTCGGCCTCGGCCTCGCCTGCACCAGTTTCGGCGTCATGGCGGGCGCCGTCGCGCGCCTGGTGCCGCCGAAGGACCGGTCGTCGATGTTCGGGATCATCGCCGCCGCCGGCGCCATGGGCCAGGCGGTCGTGGTGCCGAGCGTGCAACAGGCGCTCTCCGTATTCGACTGGCGCACGGTCGCCTGGGGGATCGCCGCGGCGGCGGCGAGCATCGCGCTCTTCGGCATGGCGTTCCGGGGCCGCGGGTCGTCGGCCGGAACGGCCTCCGACGAGCCGGAGATCAGCGTCGGCGCCGCCTTCGCGGAGGCGTTCGGCCATCGTGGCTACGTCCTGCTGACGCTGGGCTTTTTCGTCTGCGGCTTCCAGCTGATGTTCATCATCAACCACCTGCCGAACTTCCTGGCGCTCTGCGGCCTGCCGGCGGCGACGGCGGGGTCGGCGATCGCGCTGATCGGCGTCTGCAATGCGATCGGCTGCTACGGCTTCGGCCGACTTGGCGCGGTCTACAGCCGCAAGCGCCTGCTGGCGCTGATCTATCTGGTCCGCGCGCTCGCCATCGCCGTCTATATGGCGCTGCCGATCACCGTGCCCTCGACGCTCGTGTTCGCGGCCGTGATGGGGTTCTTTTGGCTCGGCACCGCGCCGCTGACGTCGGGCCTCGTCACGCACATGCTGGGCGCGCGCTATCTCTCCTCGATCTACGGCCCGGTCTTCATGAGCCACCAGCTCGGCGCCTTCCTCGGCGTCTGGTTCGGCGGGCTCGTGTTCGACTGGACCGGCGGCTATCTGAACATGTGGCTCGCCGCAGGATTTATCGGCCTCCTCGCCTCCGCCTTGCATCTCACGATTCCGGAGCGGCGCGTCGACCGGCTGAGGTTTGTGTGAAAGCGCGGGCCGCAGTATGACGGTTGTCTGCCGAACATAATCTCCGGGAAGAAGCCAAGATGTCCGCCGCCGTTACGCCTGAACTGCTTGCAGCGCTCGCAGAACTCGATACGCCGACCGTCTGCAATGCGCTCGAGGAGATCGACGCGAAGCACCGCGACCGCGGCTTCACGACCGAGCCGCTGGTCTGCCCGTTCCCGAACCTGAAGCCGATCGTCGGCCTGGCGCGCACCGGCATGATCCGGGCGCAGCGCCCCGGCGTCGGCGGCGGGCCGGAGACGCGGGTGGCCTATTACGAATATGTCTCCGCGGGCGACCTGCCGAAGGTCAGCGTGCTGCAGGACCTGGACGGCGCCAATGCCGGCTACGGCGCCTTCTGGGGCGAGGTGAACTCGAACGTGCATAAGGCGCTCGGCTCGCTCGGGGTCGTGACCGACGGCTGCATCCGCGACATTCCGGACTGGGCGGAAGGCTTCCAGGCGCTCGCCGGCTCGATCAAGCCGAGCCATGCGCACGTCCATATGGTGCAGTTCGGCTGCCAGGTGAACGTCGCGGGCATGACCGTGAACCATGACGATCTGATTCACGCCGACCAACACGGCGCCGTCGTCATCCCGAAGGAGGTCGCGGGCGAAGTGACCGCGGCCGCCGGCCGGATCGCGGCCAAGGAAAAGGTGATCCTCGATATCTGCATGTCGGACGGCTTCACCTTCGAGAAGCTGAAGGCCGCCATGCTGGGGCCGAAGGACATTCACTGATGGCGATCGACGCGAGCGGGCGCCCGGGCCGGCGCATGGGCCTCGCCATCCTTGCGATGGTCGTCCTGATCGTCGCGTCGAACATCCTGGTGCAGCAGCCGATCAACGACTGGCTGACCTGGGGCGCCCTGACCTACCCGATGACCTTCCTGGTGACCGACCTGATCAATCGGGGCGACGGTCCGAAGGCGGCGCGCAGGGTGGTCTATGTCGGGTTCGCGGTCGCCGCGGTGGTCTCGATCGCGCTGGCGGGCCCACGGATCGCGATCGCGTCGGTCACGGCCTTCCTGGCGGCCCAACTGCTCGACGTCCGGATCTTCGACCGTTTGCGCGCCGGGTCCTGGTGGCGGGCGCCGCTCGTCTCTTCCACCGTCGCCTCGGCGCTCGATACGCTGCTGTTCTTCTCGCTCGCCTTCTATGGCACGGACGTTCCCTGGACGACGCTCCTGGTCGGCGACTTCCTGGTCAAGCTGGCGATCGCCGTCGCGATGCTCGGCCCGTTCCGGGCCTTGATGCCGGCGCGCGTCGCCCGCGGCTAGGAGCGCGGACAGGATGCCGAAATCCTACGAGCATCCGAAGTTTCCGTTCACGCCGCCGATCGAGCTGATCGCGCGGGAACTCGGTCATGCCTCTGTCGCGATCGTCGGCGCGGGGCCGGTCGGCCTTGCGCTCGGTCTCGACCTCGCCCGACGCGGCGTTTCGACGACCATCCTCGACGATGACGACACGACGAGCCACGGCTCCCGCCTGATCTGCATGTCGAAGCGCACGCTGGAGATCTTCGACCGGCTGGGCGCGGGCCGCCGGTTTCGGGAAAAGGGGGTCGTCTGGAATCGTGGCCGGCTCTTCTTCCAGGAAGGCCAAGTCTACGAGTTCGACCTGCAGCCGGAGCCGGGCCATGACTGGCCCGCCTTCGTCAACATCCAGCAATATTACGTGGAGGATTTCCTGATCCAGGCGGGCGAGGCGCTGCCGCGTCTCGATATCCGCTGGAAGAACAAGGTGGTCGGGGTGGAGCCGCTGGGCAGCGGCGTCGACCTCGTAATCGAGACGCCGGACGGGGAGTATTCGCTGCGCGCGGACTACGTCGTCGCCTGCGACGGCGCGCGCTCGACGGTCCGGGATATCCTGGAACTCGACTTCGTCGGCCGCGCCTTCCAGGACCGCTTTCTCATCACCGACGTCATCATGGACGCGGACTTTCCGCCCGAGCGCTGGTTCTGGTTCGAACCGCCCTTCCATGACGGCCAGTCGGCCTTGCTGCACAAGCAGCCGGACGATGTTTGGCGGATCGATCTGCAGCTCGACGCCGACGCCGATCCCGAGGAAGAGGTCAAGGAAGAGAACGTCCGGCCGCGCATCGCTCGGATGCTCGGCCCGAACCGCGACTTCGAGATCGAGTGGATCAGCCTCTACACATTCCGTTGCCGCCGGCTGGAACACTTCCGGCACGACCGCGTCTTCTTCGCGGGCGACAGCGCCCACCAGGTGTCGCCGTTCGGCGCGCGCGGCGGCAATGGCGGCGTGCAGGACGCGGACAATCTCGGCTGGAAGCTGGCCGCGGTCCTGAAGGGCTATGCGCCCGACAGGCTGCTCGACAGTTATGACGCCGAGCGGCTGCCTGCCGCCGACGAAAATATCCGGAACTCGACCCGCTCGACCGACTTCATGACGCCGAAGTCGGGCGCGGTCCGGGACTTCCGGGACGCTGTCCTGGCGCTCGCCAAGAACCATGATTTCGCTCGGCGAATGGTCAACAGCGGACGGCTCTCCGTGCCGGCGGTCTACGAGACGTCGTTCCTGAATACGCCCGATCGGGATGACTTCGACGCCGTCGTGCGGCCCGGCGCCGCCGCGGTCGACGCGCCGG
>DAINCG010000457.1:0-3591 GCA_036732525.1 Pseudomonadota bacterium
GGTCAGGGCGATCCGTCGAAGCAGGGGAACTGGCGACCTTCGGGCGCCTCGCCGCTCGGCCGCATCGCCCAGCCGACGGATGTGGTGAAGGTCATGCGTTTCCTGTTGAGCGAAGACGCCGCCTACGTGACTGGCACGATCATCCCGGTCGACGGCGGCACCCGCGCGGCGTTCATCCCGCCGGCTTGATCGGCCGCAAGGCGATTTTGCGGGTGCGGGGTCGTCCACGCGGCATTCAAGTCTGCTCGATTGGCCGCCTTGGGGGATGCCTGGAGAGAAGGCCCATGAGGCAACAGTAGGGATGGATGCTAAGAAATAATGGCGCGCCCGAGAGGATTCGAACCCCTAACCTTCTGATCCGTAGTCAGATGCTCTATCCAGTTGAGCTACGGGCGCTACGCCTTGGGGCGGGGCCCCCGGCGATGGAGGGCGGAAGTTAGTCGATCCGGTCGGGGGAGGCAACCGGAAATCGGACGCGCCCCCTGGCCGAGATCGCCGCAGGTCAGGCCGCCGATTGCGCGGCGGGGAGGAGGCGGGCGGCGCGGCTTTTCATCAGGGGCTGGATGCGCGTGCCGAAGGCGTCCATGCCTTCCAGGAAATCGTCGAAGGTCAGCATTAGGCCCTTGGTGCCGGGCACCGTCGCCGCTTCGTCCAGCATGCGCGCGATCGAAGCGTAGGATCCCACCAGCGTGCCCATGTTGAAGTTGATCGCGCCCTCCGGCAGCGTGATCGACTTCGCCGTGCCGCCCTCGGGCGCCGACGTGTCCGCCGCGCCCTGGTCGGCCATCCAGGCGAGCGCGTCGGCGTCGACGCCGTCGTTGTAAAGCTTCCACTTCGCCATCGCAGTCTCGTCGGTCTCGTCGGCGATCACCATCATCAGGACATAGGCCCCGATGTCGCGGCCGGTCGCTTCCGCCGCCTGCATCAGGCGGGCGTTGGTCGGCGCGTGCGCGGTCGGCGTGTTGACGCCGGAGCCCAGGATGAACTGGTAGTTGCCGTATTTCGCCGTGAAGGCCATGCCGGTGTCGCTCTGGCCGGCGGATACGAGCTCGATGCCGCCATGCGGCTTCGGCAGCAGGCGACAGTCGTCCATCTGGAAGTGCTCGCCCTTGAAGTCCGACTGGCCGTTCGCCCACAGGTCCTGCATCACCTGCACGAATTCGGAGGAATAGTCGTAGCGGTAGCCGAAGAATTCATCGCCGGGCCAGAGGCCCATCTGCTCGTATTCCGCCTTCGCCCAGCCGGAGACGATGTTGACGCCGAACCGGCCGGGCGCGATCGAATCGATGGTGACCGCCATGCGCGCCACGATCGCCGGCGGCAACGTCAGGACAGCGACGGACGCGAACAGCTTGATCTTCTTGGTGACGGCGGCGAGGCCGGCCATCAGCGTGAAGGATTCCAGATTGTGGTCCCAGAACTCCGTCTTGCCGCCGAAGCCGCGCAGCTTGATCATCGAAAGCGCGAAATCGAGGCCGTAGCCTTCCGCCTTCTGGACGATCTGCCGGTTGAGGTCGAAGGTCGGCATGTATTGGGGCGAGGTCGCCGAAATCAGCCAGCCATTGTTCCCGATCGGAATGAAGACGCCGATATCCATGTCGGTCGGTTCGGTCATGGCGCACACCTCTTGTGCCGGGTTGGACTGCCCGGCGCGCTGCAAAGTGCATGCCATTTGCGGCGGGCGCAGGCGGGCGCGTCCTGCCGAGGGCGCGGGCGCCGCATTTCGATGCAACGACGTTCCGCGGATGGCCGCCGGTTAAGCAGCCGGCGTCACCGCTTGGCGGCCCGGATCGCCTGCCAGACGGCTTCCGGCGTCGCCGGCATGTCGAGGTCGCGGACGCCGAGCGGGGCGAGGGCGTCCATCACCGCCAGCATGACCGCGGGCAGCGCGCCGACCGTGCCGGCCTCGCCGGCGCCCTTGGCGCCCAGGAGGTTGCGGGCGGTCGGCACGGGATTGCTCTCGATGCGCATGTCGGGGACGTCCGTCGCGCGCGGCATGGCGTAGTCCATGAAACTGGCGCTCAAGAGCTGGCCGTCGTCCGGATCGTAGACGACCCGTTCCATCAGCGCCTGGCCGAGGCCCTGTGCGACGCCGCCGTGGATCTGGCCCTTCAGCGTCAGCGGGTTGATCACCGTGCCGACGTCGTCGACGACGACGTAACCGACGACCTGGACTGCGCCGGTCTCCGGATCGACCTCGACTTCGGCCACATGGCAGCCGTTGGGAAAGGTCGGCTGGGCGGGGGCATATGTGGCGCTTTCGTAGAAGCCGGGCTCCATGCCGGGCGGCAGCTTCGCCGGCTGGAAGGCCGCCATGGCGACCTGCTTCAGGGTGACCGACCGGTCCGTGCCGGCGACGGCGAAGGCGCCCGCCGCGAAGACGACGTCGTCTTCCCCGGCTTCCAGCAGGTGGGCGGCGATGCGCTTGCCCTTGGCGACGATCTTCTCCGCCGCCTGCACCAGCGCCGAGCCGCCCGCGACCATGGAGCGGGAGCCGTTCGAGCCCATGCCGAAACCGACACGGTCCGTGTCGCCGTCGACGAAGCGGACGTCCCTGGGATCGATCCCCAGCTTCTCGTGCAGGATCTGCTTGAAGACGGTCTCGTGGCCCTGGCCGTGCGACTTGGTGCCGAGCATGAGCAGGACCGTGCCCGAGGGATTGAAGCGCACCTCGGCGAACTCCGGCTGCGGTCCCGCCGCCTGCTCGATCGCGTTGGCGAGGCCGATGCCGCGCAGGCGGCCGCGTTGCTGGGCCTCTTCGCGCCGCGCCGAAAACCCATCGAAATCGGCAAGTTCGAGCGCCCGGCTCATGTTGTCGCCGAAGGCTCCGACGTCGTATGTCGGGCCGAGCGGCGTCTTGTAGGGCAGTTGCGCCGGCTGGATCATGTTGCGGTGGCGAAGGTCCATCCGGTCGAGGCCGAGTTCGTCCGCCGCCGCGTCGAGCGCGCGTTCGATCAGATAGATCGCCTCCGGCCGCCCGGCGCCGCGATAGGGCGCGGTCGGATTGGTGTTGGTGAGGACGGCGTCGATGCCGACATAGGCTGCCGGAATGTCGTAGACCCCGGTCACGGTGTGGATCATGCCGAACGGCGTCAGCAGCTGCCGGTCGGAGGCCACATAGGCGCCGAGATTGGCGATCATCTCCAGATGCAGGCCGAGGATGCGGCCCTCGGCGTCGAACGCCAGCGCGATCTCGCCGATATTGTCCCGGCCATGTTCGTCCGCGAGGATCGCTTCCGACCTCTCGCAGGTCCAGCGCACCGGCCGGTCGAGCTTCCGGGCGGCCCAGAGCACGAGCCGGTGGTCGACATACTGCCAGCCCTTGGTTCCGAATCCGCCGCCAACGTCCTGCACCACGACGCGGACCGCGCTCTCCGGCACGCGGAAGACCTGGTTCGCCAGCATGTTGCGGACGCGGTGCGGATAGTTGACGTCGGCATAGAGCACATAGCGCTCGTCGCCGGCGTCCCAATGCCCGAGCGAGCCGCGCGGCTCCATATATTGCGCATGAACGCGGGTCACGACATAGCGTCGGCGGACGACGTGCGCCGCCTTGGCGAACGCCGCTTCCGCCGCCGCCCGGTCGCCGCG